>JADLBL010000012.1 GCA_020847735.1 Candidatus Eisenbacteria bacterium | reverse complement strand
CCCGCGAATCGCTGCGTCGCAGGGCTGGCCAGCTTCCTCGACGTGTCACCGACACGACTGCGTCGCTGGCCAGCCCTGCTCCTTGCGCTTCACGGGCATCCGTCACTCTCGGCTCACGGTTCATGAATAGGTCGGGCGAGGGGGAGCAGGCCGCGCGCCGGCCGCGCCCGGGGAGGCCGCGCACATCCGACTTGCGCCGGAGCCCCGGCCTCGCGCACACTGCCGTCCGTCGAAGCCGGGCTGATGTCTCGCTCCAGCGAGTGTGTGGCAGCTGCGGAGTTCCCTCGACCGCGGCTGCCCATTGCTTTTCGGGGCTCCGGCTCTCGGCCGCGCCTTCGCGTTCCGGGCGATCACCCGGATCGCACGTTTTGGCGGGGGGAGACCCCCGGGCACAAGGAGTTCGCAGTGGCGACTGGTACCGTGAAGTGGTTCAACGATGCGAAGGGCTTCGGCTTCATCTCCCAGGAAGGCGGCGACGACGTCTTCGTTCACTTCTCCGCCATCACGGGTGAAGGCTTCAAGACGCTCGCCGAAGGCGAGCGTGTGGAGTTCGACGTCGTGAAGGGCCCGAAAGGCCTGCAGGCGAGCAACGTCAAGAAGAGCGCCTGAGAACCACCGCCGTTCACGGCGCGGAGCGCGTGGCAGCGCGCTCCGCGCCGCGTCTTTGCGTCCCGCGGTCGCCCGCGTCGGGCGCCGCGCCTCAGGAGGCCGGCCACTCGCTCTCGGGCTTCAGCCAGTAGCGTGCGCCTCCGCCCTCCCGCGCGAGGTAGCCCCAGTCCACGAGCATGCGGCGCAGCATCGCCCAGTCCCCGAAGTCGTGCGCGTCCATGAGCACGAAGTTCACGTCCTTCTCGAGGTAGTCGCGGCCCGGTTCGAAACGACCGGCGAGCAGCCGGACGACGAGTCGCTGGGTCTTCTGTCGCGCGGGCCAGCGGACGACGCGGCCCTGCTCGTCGAGAAACGGCCGCAGCTCGCGCGGAACGGCGGCACGGTCGAACGGAATCGTGGGTCCCATGGCGTCTCCTCCTTCCCGGACCGGGAGGGGAGTCTCGCACGCGCGCCCGCGCGGCGAAAGCGCCGCGTGGACCCGCCCTCGAGCCTCGACCCGCTTCGTCCCTGAGGAGGAGTCCAGACATGGAACCGACCTACCGGATTCCCGACGGCGCCCGCGTCGGGCATGTCCACCTCAAGGTGTCCGACCTCGAGCGCTCGATCGAGTTTTACTCGCGCGTGCTCGGGTTCGAGCTGACCCAGCGCTTCGGAGACTCGGCCGCATTCCTCTCGGCGGGGGGCTACCACCACCACGTCGGGCTCAACACCTGGACCAGCCGCGGCGGGCCGGCGCCGGCGCGGAACGCCACCGGGCTGTTCCACGCGGCCTTCCTCTACCCGGATCGTGCCTCGCTCGCCGCCGCGCTCGCGCGCGTGCTCGAGGCCGGTGTGCGACTGCAGGGCGCCGCGGATCATGGCGTCAGCGAGGCCATCTACTTCGCCGACCCGGACGGCAACGGCATCGAGATCTATCGCGATCGGCCGCGCGAGGAATGGCCGCGCGAGGCCGACGGCACGCTGGCGATGGTGACCGATCCGCTCGATCTCGAGGCGCTGCTGCGCGAGGCGGGCGGCCCACGTTGACCCCGCGTCAACCGCGCCGCTAGCCTGCGGCGCCGAGCTTCGTCCACCCAGCACCGGAGACCGCCGCCCATGCGCGAGCAGGACCTGCTGCGCTTTCGCTGGATCGCCGATCCGCGCATCTCTCCCGATGGCAGCCGCGTCGCCTACACGCTGGTCAGCGTGGACGAGGGCGAGGACGAGTACCGGACGAACCTGTGGCTGTGCGACGTGCCGGCCGATGAGGGCCCCTCGCGGCCGCGCCAGCTCACCTTCGCGGGGCGCGACAGCCAGCCCCGCTGGTCGCCGGACGGGACGCAACTCGCGTTCACGCGCAAGCCGGAAGGCGAGGGCCCGCCGCAGGTGCACGTGCTGCCGCTGGCCGGGGGGGAGCCGCGCGCGCTGACCTCGCTCGGGGGCGGCGCTCACTCGCCGGCATGGTCGCCCGACGGTTCGCGCCTCGTCTTTCTCTCCGGACACAACCCGGAAGTGGATCAGCCCGGGCGCCCGAAGCCGAAGCATGCTCCGGCCCGTGTCGTCACCCGGCCGGAGTTCCGACTCAACGACGAGGGCTTCACGGACTGGGAGCACCTCGATCACCTGTGGGTCTTGGCGCTCTCCGGCGGCGAGCCCCGCCAGCTCACCTGCGGCGTCCGGTTCAAGGAGTCGGCGCCGGAATGGTCGCACGACGGCCGCTGGATCCTCTACCTGACGGACCGGCGCGAGGAACCCTGGTTCGGCGTTCCGCTCGAGCACAACGACCTGCGCGCGATCTCGCCCGACCTCGCCGCTCCGAGCGACGGGGCGGAGTCCGTCCTCGTCGCCGACATCGCCGGCCCGCTCGCGCCCTTCGCGCAGGGGCCGGAAGGGCGTATCGCCGCGATCGGCGGGATCCGCCCCGAGCCGCCGCGCTCGTACGACCAGAACGACCTGCTGCTGCTGCAGGGCGCGTGGCCCCTGCGCTCGGCGGAGGTGCTCACCCACGGAAGGGATCTCGCCGTCGGCGAGACGACCTCGAGCGATCAGCACCCGCCGCGCGGCGGCGGCGCGCTGCCGCTCGCGTTCACGAGCGACGGCGGCCTGCTGTTCGGTTACGGCCTGCACGGCGTCACGCGCGCCGCGCGGTTCGATCTCGCCAGTGGCCGCCTCGACGACCTGACCGGGCCGGAGGACGACGTGGTGTGCGGCTCCGCGAGCGCGGACGGCTCGCGACTGGCGCTGACCGTCGGCGGGCACCGGACGCCCGGCGACCTCGTCGTGGTGGATGTGAGCACGCGCCGGCGGACGGTGCTCCACCGGCCGAACGAGGAACTCATGGCCGGGGCGAACCTCGGCGAGGTCGAGGAGTTCTGGTGCGAGTCCTTCGACGGCCGCCGCGTGCAGGGATGGATCGTGAAGCCGCCGGGCTTCGATCCGGCGAAGAAGTATCCGCTCGTGCTCGAGATTCACGGCGGACCGCACGCGGCGTACGGCAACGCGTTCTTCCACGAGTTCCGCGTGCTGGCGGCCGCGGGATACGTCGTCGTCTACATGAACCCGCGCGGCAGCACGACCTACGGACAGGCGTTCGCGGATTGCATTCAGTACGCGTACCCCGGCGACGACTTCCACGACCTGATGGCGGCCGTGGACCACGTGCTGGCGCGCGGCTACGTGGACGAGTCGCGGCTGGGCGTCACGGGCGGAAGCGGCGGCGGTCTGCTCACCAACTGGATCGTCGCGCGCACGAACCGCTTCCGGGCGGCCGTGACGCAGCGTTGCGTCAGCGACTGGGCTTCGATGTACTACTCGAGCGACTTCGCGCTGCTGCGGCCGTTCTGGTTCCGGCGCGCGCCCTTCGAGGACCCGCTCGAGTACGCTCAGCGCTCGCCCGCGACGGACCTCGCGCGGGTCGAGACGCCGCTGATGGTGATCCACAGCGAGGAGGACTGGCGCACGCCGATCGCCCAGGGCGAGGTCATGTTCCGGGGCCTCAAGCAGCAGCGAAAGCCGGTCGTCATGGTGCGCTTCCCGGGCGAGAACCACGAGCTCTCGCGCAGCGGCGCGCCTTCGCGGCGCGTGCAGAACCAGCAGCACATCCGCCGCTGGTTCGACCGCTGGCTCAAGGACGTGCCCGCCCCCGAGTACGGCATCTGAGGGAGCGTGAACGCGCGCGGGCCCCGCTCCGGGAGGAGCGGGGCCCGCGACCACGAGCGGCAGTCCGAAGCTAGCGGTAGAGCGACTTGATCCGGCCCCAGGTCGCGCCCGTGGCCGGCGTCGGGCACTGCGTGTCCATCTTGCCGTCGTGCCGGTAGAGGTAGCCGGGAATGACGACGGTCGAGCGCCAGGTCATGCCGCCGGTCATCAGGCCCGTGCAGCCGTACTGGGTCATGCGCGGCAGCAGCGTCCCGCCGGTCCAGTTGAGCGAGCCCTCGATGTTGCCCGTCTCGAACGCGGTGAAGTTGTTCGACTGGACGAAGAAATCGGTGAAGCTGCCCGAGAGCAGCAGCGTCCCGTCCATGAAGTTCGCCGTGTCGGGCGGAAACGGCGCGAACGCCGACTCGGGCGTGAGGTCCTCGTAGAGTTCGAACGTGCCGCCGGTGAAGTGGGTCTCGTAGATCGTGGTGGACGGCGGACCGATCGCCACGGTCCCGTTCGAGATCAGGCCGCGCATGACGAACGTGTACTCGCGCGACGGGTCGGCGGCATTGAGGTCGCCGAAGGGCGCGTCGAACGCGCTGACGATGCCGACCATCTTGAACTCGCCGCCCATCGGGAGGTTGGTCGGCGTCGCGCCGGCCTGCCAGCCGTAGGCGGGGTCCCAATCAATGGGCGGGCCGCCGGCGAAGGCCGGGGGCACGAGCAGCAGCCCCGAAACAGCGAGCATGCCGAAGAACCGCGGAAGCGACCGGGATGTGCTGGGGATGCGCATGTTGTCGTCTCCTAGCGGTAGCGGGCCTTGATGCCGCCCCAGCTGCTGGCACGGGTCGGCACCGGTCCGAGGAAGTTCTGGCCGTCCACCTGGTGCAGGTAGCCATCCGGGATGGACAGGGCATTGCCGCTCGAGCCGGCGAACGTCCAACCGTCACGCTGGTAGAGCGGGAAGTTTCCGAGCTGCGAGCCGCCCGTGACCGTGTAGCTGGCGTTGTAGCTGCCGGTGTTGGTGGCGCTGTTGAACACGAACTGGAACCCGGTCAGCGTTCCGGTCAGGAAGAGCGTCCCGTCGGTGAAGCTCGAGGGGGCCGTCGCGTTCGGCGGAGCGGTCCCGTAGTCGGCCGCGCTGCCGGTCGTCTTGGAGTCCTCGTAGATGGACAGCGTGCCGGGGCCGTAATCCACGATGATGTAGGAGCCGACCGTCGAGCTGCTGATCGGGGTGAGGCCGCTGAGGACGTACGTGTACTGGTTCGACGACGTGTCCGCGACGAGCGGCGCGAACAGGCCGGGCACGGTCCCGATCCCGACGTAGCCGCTGCCGGCTTCGCCGAACGAAGCGGGATTCGGGTCGGGACTCTCGTAATCGAAGCCCACGTAGTCGAACAGCAACGTGTCCGCGATGGCCGGCGTCGCCAGTGCGAGCGCGGCCATCAGGGCCAACAGTGGACGCATACGGCGCATGAACACCTCCGGGGAGCGAGAGCCGCAAGTCGAGAGCGGGTCACACGAAGCCAACAAACCAGGCCGCACGCGGAATCCCTTCCTCCGCGTGCGTGACATGCGGTCGCCAGCCGGGGGCTGCGTCCATTGAGCGCTGGGGGGTTCGACCGGGATAAAGCCTAGAGGAGCCACCCGTGTGCCAACAAGGGAAATTGCCGTTCCAGCCGGCGCTATCCCGCCGCACCTGCCTCGAAACGGGCAAGTGCCTCGAGCGCTTCCGTGACGGCGGCCGGCAGTTCCAGGCCGGCTCCGGCGGCCCTGGCCTCGGCCCGCGCGGCTTCCCCAAGCTGCTCCGCGATCGAAGCGTCCGCGCGCTCGCGCTGCAACCGTTCCTCGGGCAGCAGCGGAAGCCCGAACGCCGCCCGCGCGCCATCCGCCGCGGCGCTCAGCCGCGCCGCCCGCCGGGCATCGCCGGCGCCCGCCAGCAGCCGGGCGGTGATCTCGATGGCGACGATCGCCTCGAAGCGCAGCTCCAGCTCGCGCGCCATCCCGAGCGCCGCGGCCGCCAGCATGGCCGCCTGCTCGACCCCTCCGGAGCGGGCCCACGTGTCCGCCAGTTCGACCAGCGCGTGACTGGTGAGCCGCTGGTCGCCGATCTCCCGCGCCAGGGCGAGCGCCTGCTCGAGCTGCTGCGCCGCTTCCTCGAGTCGGCCGAGCCGCGTCGCCGCGTAGGCGAGCCCCTGGCGCGCCATCGCCATGCCCCGTTTCTCGCCGAGCTGCGAGTAGAGCTCGAGGCTCTCGGCGTAGCGGTCGTAGGCCTCCTGCGGGTCGGCCCGGTAGACCGCGACCGTCGCGAGCGCGCTCATCGAGCGGGCGCGGCCCTTCGGGTCGTCCAGTTCGCGGTACAGGCGGTCGGCTTCGAGCAGGTGGGGCCGCGCCCCCTCGTGGTCTCCCAGGTAGAGCGCGAAGCCACCCGCGCGGACGTGCGCGTGCGCGAGCACGGACCCGGGGCACGCCCCGCCGGCCCGCGCGAGCGCTTCCTCGATCGTGCGGCGCGCGAGCGCGTAGAGCCCGCGCGACGACCAGTAGCGCCACAGGTCCGTGGCGAGTTCGAGCGCCGCGTCGGCCTCCTCGCCGGTCCGCCTCGCCCAGGCGAGGGCCGCCAGCAGGTTCTCGTGGTCGCCGTCGAGGCGCTTCAGCCACACCTGCTCGTCCGCGCGTCCGGGGCCGTGGGCGGCGAAGGACCGGGCGACTTCGAGGAAGGCGGCGAAATGCCGCGCCTGCAGCGCCCCGCCCTCGCCGGTTTCGGCGAGCCGGTCGAACGCGAACTGCCGCACCGATTCGAGGAACCGGTAGCGCGTCGGGTCGGTGTCCGTCACGACGACGACCAGCGACTTGTCCGCGAGGCGCGTGAGTCGGTCGAGCAGCTCGAACTCGTCGCCGCCGGGCGCGCAGACCGCGACCGCCTGATCCAGCGTCCAGCCGCCGGCGAACACCGACAGCCCTCGCAGCAGCTCGCGCTCGTCCTCGTGCAGGTGGTCGTGACTCCACTGTAGCGCCGCCAGCAGCGTCTGCTGCCGCGGCACCGCGCCGCGCTGGCCACCGGTCAGCAGCCGGAAGCGGTCATCCAGCCGCGAGCGGATCTGTTCGAGGCTGAGCATCCTCGCACGCGCGGCCGCGAGTTCGAGCGCCAGCGGAATGCCGTCCAGCCGGCGGCAGATTTCGCCGACGATCGCGGCGTTCACGTCGGAGAGCGTGAAGCCGGGATGGGCCTGGCGCGCGCGCTCGACGAACAGGGCGACCGCGTCGCTTTCCGCGACCTCCTCGGCGGTCGCGCCCGCCCGCGCGGCGGGTGGAGCGAGTGGCTCGACGTGCACGACCTGCTCGCCGGCGAGGGCGAGCGGCTCGCGGCTGGTGACCAGCAGCGCGAGCGCCGGGCACGCGCCGAGGAGATGGTCCGCGGCGGCCGCGGCCTCGGCCAGCACATGCTCGGCGTTGTCCACCACCAGAAGCGCGCGGCTGTCGCCGAGGGCGTCGGCGACGGTCGCCAGCGCGTCTCGCCCCGGTTCGGCCGTCAGCTCGAGCGCCCGCGCCACCGCCTCGCCGACGCGCGTTCCGTCGGCGAGCGGCGCCAGGTCCACGAAGCAGGTGCCGCCGTCGAAGCGGGCGCTCACGGACTCGGCGACGCGGATCGCCAGGCGTGTCTTGCCGCAGCCGCCGACGCCGGTGAGCGTCAGCAGCCGCGCGTGCTGCAGCGACCCGGCGAGCCGCTCGATCTCCTTCGCGCGCCCCACGAAGCTGGTGCGCTGGACCGGCAGTCGCACGGGCGCAGCCGGCGCCGCCGCCGCGGGCGCGCCCGCGCGTCCGAGCTGCGCCAGCGCCTCGCGCAGCGCGGCCCCGTCGCGCGGCCGCCCGTCCGGATCCTTGGCGAGACAGCTCGCGAGAAACTCGGCCGTCCCTCGCGGCAGCTCCGCGGGCAGCAGGGACCAGTCGGGCTCCGTGAACATCGCCGCGGCGCCCGCCCGGCCGAGATCGTCCCCGGGAAACGCCCGCGCGCCGCACAGGCATTCGAACAGCACGCAGCCGAAGGCGAACACGTCGGAGCGCGAGTCCTGCGCCGCGCCGAGCGCCTGCTCGGGGCTCAGGTATCCGGGAGAGCCGAAGACCCCCTCGACGGTCTCGTCCACCTTCCGGCGCGCGAGCCCGAAGTCCAGGACCTTGAGCCGGTCGTGTTCGCCGAACATGACGTTGAGCGGCTTGAGGTCGCAGTGAACGATGCCCTTCTCGTGGGCGGCGTCGAGCGCGTCGGCGATCGCCGCGCCGGCCGAGAGCGCCTGCGCGACGGGCAGCGCCCCACGCCCGAGGCGGGCGGCGAGGGTTTCGCCGTCCACGAACTCGAGCACCAGCGCGATCGCACCGCCCGCGAGCGGCTCGATGCCGTGGATCGTCGCGATGTTGGGATGGTTGAGTGACGCGAGCGCCAGCGCTTCGCGGCGGAAGCGATCGAGCCGGTCCGCGTCGCCGGCGAACTCCGCGGGCAGGACCTTGAGCGCGACCGTCCGCTCGAGGCGCGAATCCCGGGCGCGGAACACCTCGCCCATGCCGCCGGCGCCGAGCGGTCCGAGGATTTCGTACGGGCCGACACGGCCCGGCAGAGTCGTCAAGGGCAGGCCCCTGGGTGGATCGAGCAAGGACGCCGCCATCGTGGGGCCGGCGCCAACTTCACGCAACGGAACATGGGTCCCGCGGCGGCGGACGGCGTGCCGGCCGGGCCGCGAGCCTCGCGCGCGCGGTCGCGGCGGTCGCCGACGCGGCGCGAGCGCCGGGTGGGAGCCACCCGGCGCTCGCGCGTTCGGCGTCCGCGGACGCCCGGCTCAGGCCGTCACGATGACGAGCTGGCGGACCTTGCGGAACTCGCTGGCGTTCAGGATGTGCAGCTCCATGCGTCCGTCCACGAGCCGCAGTTCGTAGCTCGAGGGCGGCTGCGCCGAAAGGACGCGAGCCTTGGCGGCGTCGGTCCTGACGACCGTGTCCACATCGGTGTCGAGCGGCGTGCCCACGCCCGCCTGTCCGCTCGGCAGCAGGGTCTTGCCCATGCCCAGCAGGCCGCCGGAGGCGACGATCGCGCCCTGCTGCTTGAGCGCCTGCTTCGAACCGACGGCGCAGTACACGGTGGCCAGCTCCCTGCGGCGTTCCTCGAGCGAGGCGTCCCGGGCGACAATCGTCTCCTGGTTCTGCTGGACCTCGGTCTGCAGCGAGCCGACCTGGCCCTGCAGCGACTCGACCCGGGCCGACATCTCCTCGAGCGTCTTCTGCCGGTCGTCGAGCGTGCGGTTGAGGTTCGCGACCATGCGCCGCAGGCCGCCCACGCGCTGGCCCTCGGACTTGAGGCTCGACTCGAGCTGCTGGATGCGCTCGCGGCTGCGCTCGATGCTGGCCCGCAGCGTCGCGATGCGCTCGAGCGCGCGGCGGCCGTCGGGGCCCGCCATTTCCTGCTCGGCGGCCAGGCTGCCGGGCACGACCTGGAACGCGGAGTCGCGCGGGGTGATGACGTCGAGGCTGTCCTGGATCTCGGCGATCGCGTCGAGCGTGCGGTTGTAGCTCTGGCGCGAGGTCTCCTCGGCGGCGCTCAGGTCCTGGTACGCGAGCTTGGCGTGGTGGTTCTGGACCAGGAGCCACGCGCTGAGCCCGCCGACGAGCAGGAACGCGACGGCGAGCAGCGGGACCATGGGATTGCGCATGGATGGATACTCCTTCGGGTGGGCCGGTCATCTGGTCCGCGGCCCTCATCGGGCCGCGCGGTCGAGCCGTGGGGAGGCGACCATGCCGGCGCCCCAGAGCGGGCGGCGGCGCGGACGGACGTGCCTTTCCTACACCATCCGCGGCGGGAAATCTCCCGGAAAGCGCGCGCCGGTCGCGGGCCGTCCCGTGCAAAACCTGCGCAAAGCCGAACGGCGGCGGTCCGGGCCTGTCCGGAACCGCCGCCGCCGGGAGGTGGAACGCCGCTACTTCGCGGCCAGCAGCTTGTCGATCTCGTCCATGACCGAGTTCATTTCCTTCATCGCCGCCGCGAAGGGAGCCGACGTCGTCATGTCCACGCCCGCGTCCTTGAGCAGGTCGATCGGGTACTTGGAGGAGCCCGAACGGAGCAGGTTCAGGTAGCGATCGCGGGCCGCGGTGCCCTCGCCGTCGGCGCGCATCTGCGCGGCGATGGACGAGGACGCCACGATGCTGGTCGCGTACTGGTAGACGTAGAAGTTGTAGAAGAAGTGCGGGATGTACGACCACTCGACGCCGTACAGGTCGTCCACCTTGCAGACGCCCTGATCGTGGCCGTAGTAGCGCCGCACCAGGTCGAGGTACAGCTTCGTCATCGCCTCGCCGCTCAGCGCCTCGCCCTTCTCGGCCTTCTCGTGAATCGCCAGTTCGAACTCCGCGAACATCGTCTGGCGGAAGAGCGTGCCGCGCAGGCCCTCGAGGTAATTGCCGAGCAGGAACAGGCGCGTCGCCTTGTCCTGCGTGCGCCCGAGCATGTAATGGAGCAGCAGGTTCTCGTTCAGCGTGCTCGCCACCTCGGCCACGAACGTCGCGTAGTCGTGCGTCACGTACGGCTGGGCGCGGTCCGAGAGGAACGTTTGCATGGAGTGCCCGGACTCGTGCGCGAGCGTGCTGACCTCGTCGTACAGCCCGGTGAAGTTCTGGAGCTGGTACGGGTGCACGCCGTACGCACCCGTGCTGTAGGCGCCCGAGCGCTTGCCGGTCGTCGGGAACCAGTCCACCCAGCCGTGGGTGAAGCCCCAGCGGAGGGTGTCCACGTAGGACTGCCCGAGCGGCTGGACCGCCTTGAGCACGATGTCCATGGCCTGCTCCGGCGTGTAGTGCAGGTCCACCGACTGGACGAGCGGCGCGTACAGGTCCTCGTAGCGAAGCTGCTTCAGGCCCATCATGCGCTGCCGGAGTTTCAGGTAGCGATGCAGCGTCGGCAGGTTCTGGTGGACGTCGTCAATGAGCTGCGTGTAGACGCGCGTCGGGATGTTGTTGGGGAACAGCGCGGCCTCGACGCAGCTGTCGAAGTGGCGCACGTCCTTCTCGAACACGTGCGCCTGCACCGCCGCAGAGAGCGCGGCGCCATAGGTGCCCTGGAACTCCCGGTGGGCGCGGAAGAAGGCGCGGAACACCGTGTCGCGCACCGCGCGCGACGGCGACGCGCGCCATTCGGTGTAGGCCGCGTTGTCGAGGCGCACGCGCTTTCCTCCCGGCAGCGTGACCGTCGGCCAGGGAAGTTCGGCGTTGTCGAACACGCTGCGCACCGAGCCGCCCGCGCCGTACATGCGACCCGCCTCGGCGATGATCTTCTCGCCGGAGGCATCGAGCGTGTGCGGCGCGAAGCGCAGGACGTTGTCGAGGTAGGTGCGGAAGACCGCCAGACGCGCATCCGCCTTGATGAAGCCGTTGATCCGCTCGGCGCCGATCGCCAGCAGTTCGGGGTCCACCCACGAGACGGCCGCACCGAAGCGGACGCCGAGCTGCTCCGCTTCGTCGTTCATCTCGCGCGGCTTGGCGACGCGCGTGTCCTGGTCGGAAAGCTGGCTCGCGTAGGTGGCGAGCCGCGAGTAGTCGCGCGAGAAGTCCATCTGGTCCGAGAGCGCCCGGTAGAGGCTCTCGGCCGAAGCCCCGAGGTGCCCGCGGTGCGACTCGAGCACCGGCAGACGCGAGATGAGGTCGGTCTTGGCCTTCTGCCAGGCGTCGTCGCTCGGGTAGAGGTCGGCGAGGTTCCACTTGTACTTCGCCTCGACTTCCGAGCGCTCCCTGGCGGGCGCCGCGGGGGCGAACAACGCGAGGCCGAGCAGCGCGGCCAGCCAGAAGCACGAACGTGGCTTCATCGAGCGGTCTCCGGATGAGTGATGGAAAGGCGGGGAAGGAACCCGGGCACGCTAGCACCCGGGCTCCGGCTGCCGCCAACCCGCGCGACCAGCGGGGATCCCGAGGCCCCTGGCGCGGTTTCGCGGGCGATTGGTGCCGGAGGCGGGGGTCGAACCCGCACGCTGCTTGCGCAACTCCGGATTTTGAGTCCGGCGCGTCTGCCAGTTCCGCCACTCCGGCACCCGATGGAGCGCGGCGGCGAAGCTAAAGCGTTTCGCAGCGGCGGGCAAAGGCCCCGGACTTCATGCCGTGCGCGAGCCGGAAGCGCGCGGGCGTTCCGCGGGCGTCGTCGGCGGACAGTCCTCACGGGACTTGCGGGTGGCCCGCGACGGCGCGTGTGCACGCGTGCAAGGCGGGCCGCCACCTGTACCCCCCGGGACAACACGGGATCGCGGACTGGCGCCGATGCCCCGAAAAGCAGGACATTGGCGGCGGCACGGTGGCTGCATGAGGCGATGGACAGCCGAAGGCCGTGTTCCCCATTCGCAAAGGAGAGCCCGATGAACAAGCTCCTGTCGATTTCCCTCGCGGCGCTGCTCGGATTGTCGCTGGTCGCGCCCGATGCCGCCGACGCCGCCCGCGGGCGGGTCGTGCGCCGCGGTCCGCGCACCCGGACCGTCATCGTCGTGCGCCCGGGTCATCCGATCCACCGCCGGCTGCCGCGCGTCTTCGTGCACCGGCCCGGCGTGGTCGTGCGCGTCGCGCCGGCGGTCTTCCTGCCGCTCGTCGTCTGGTCGCCCGTCGTGGTCGCGCGACCCGCGCCCGACGCGCTGGTCTGGCAGGACAGCGAGTCGCTTTTCAAGGAAGAGGACTGGACCGAGACGGTGTTCGACTCGAACCAGCGCGGCACGAAGCTTTTCCTGGAGATCCAGTCGGGCCGCATGCAGTTCGACTTCGCGGACGTGGTGTTCGACAACGGCGACACGCGCGTCGTGGACTTCTCCGACAAGACGCGCGGCCCGGGTTTCTACTCGCTTCTCGACTTCGCCGACGGCCGCAAGGTGGACCACGTGCGGCTGATCGCGCGGGCGCGAAGCGACGAGTCGAAGGTCGCGCTGGTGATGCAGAAGTAGCGGGTTCCTACGACGGCTCGAGCGTCGCGGTGTTGCGACGCTCGAGCTTGTCCCAGCCGGCGAGGTGGCCGGTCAGGGCGGTGCGAAGCGCCCGCCAGACGACGGCGTACATGACCTGCCGGTAGACGAAACGCTGCCAGAACAGCCACCACAGCAGGCGCTTCCTTTCGCGCTCCATCCACACGGCGACGACGGCTCCGAGCAGCTCGAGCAGGAAGAAGAACAGGTAGAGGAAGCCGACCGTCGAGAGCGACTCGACCGCCTGCGGCAGGGGCTGCCAGTCCTGCGTGAGCAGCGCGCGCGTGAAGTATCCCTGCGCGACCGACACGAGCGTCACCAGCACCTGCAGGTCGATGATCGGCGACAGGGTCTGGAAGCCGATCTGGAAGAGCCACAGCGACGGCAGGGCGAAGCGGCCGAAGCCGCCGTGGCGTCCGAACGCGCCGCGGTGCTTCCACAGGCACTGCAGCGTGCCGAAGCTCCAGCGGAAGCGCTGACGGTACAGCGCCTGCAGCGAGTCGGGCGCCTCGGTGAAGCCCGCCGCTCCGGGATCGTTCTCGATCCGCCAGCCGCCGCGGTGCAGCCGCCAGGTGAGATCCATGTCCTCGGCCAGCGTGTCGCTGCGGAAGCCCCCGACGGACGCCACCGCGGAGCGGCGCCAGGCGCCGACGGCTCCGGGCACGACGGTGACGGCGTCGAGCAGTGCGTAGGCGCGGCGGTCCAGGTTCTGGCTCGTGATGTATTCGAGCGCCTGCCAGCGCGTCCAGACGTTGACGCGGTTGCCGACCTTGACGTTGCCGGCCACCGCCCCGACGTGCGGGTCGGCGAAGTGCGCGGCGAGACGGTCGAGCGTGTCGCGCGCGAACAGTGTGTCGGCGTCCAGGCACACCAGCACCTCGCCGTGCGAGGCTTCGATCGCCCGGTTGAGCGCCGCGGCCTTGCCGGCGTTGGCCTGGCGCAGCAGCCGCACGCGCGGATCGGCGCCAAAGATCCGCTCGACTTCGTCGGCGGTTCCGTCGCGGGAACCGTCGTCCACGACCACGACTTCGAGCGGCGCGAGCGAGCCGGCGAGCACCGCCTCGATCGTGCGGGCGATCACCGGCCGCTCGTCGTAGGCGGCGATGAGAACGCTGACCGTGGGGAGCGGCGCGTCCACCCGGCGACGCCGCCGCTCGGCGCGGCGGGCGAGCAGCGCGAGCACCGTCATGACGACCACGCGCGCCGCACCGAGCACGATGCCGGCGAGGAACGCCCACGACAGAAACGTGCCGACCCAGTAGAGGAGGTCGAAGGCGACGCGGTCGCCGCCGATCAGGGCGCGGTCGCGCACGCTGACCGGCGGCATGGCCTGGTCGCGCGAGAAGCCCTTGAGCTCCGAGACGCTGACGAAGCGGTATCCCTCGGCCTTCAGCCGCGGCACGATCAGGCGCAGCGCGGCGAGCGTCGCCGAGCGGTCGCCGCCGCCGTCGTGGAGCAGCACGACGTTGCCGTGTCCCGCGTGCACCTGTCCGATGATCTCGTCGGCGATCGCTTCGGGCGTACGCAGGCGGCCGTCGGAATCGCGCAGCCGCCAGTCCTGCGCGTCAATGTACTCGCCGACGGTGAAGTATCCGAGCGCGGCCGCGTCGAGCATCGGCTGCACCTCCTCGGCGCTCGTCGGCTCGGCGTCGGCGTTGTAGGGCGGCCGGAACATCAGCGTCGAGTGCCCGATGTCCGACTGCAGCGCCCGCTGGGTGGCGTTCAGCTCGAAGTGCACGCGGCGTTTCGAGACGGCGGCGATGTTGGGATGCGTGTAGGTGTGGTTGCCGATCTCGTGCCCTTCGTCCCACTCGCGACGGATCAGGTCGGGGTGGCGCTCGGCGTTCTCGCCGATGACGAAGAACGTCGCCGGCACGCCGAGTTCCCCCAGCGCGTCGAGGATGGCGGGAGTCCAGCGGCCGCTGGGGCCGTCGTCGAAGGTCAGCGCGAGCGTCATGGGGCGGAAGCCGCCGCGCTGGATCAGGTACGAGGTGGGGTACCGGCGGTAGGACTCGTCCGTATAGAGGCCCGAGGCCGGATCTCGGGCCAGCTCGCGGACGCCTTCCTGCGGCGCGGCCGCGACGGTGAGCAGCTCGCCGTCGCCCTGGAACTCGACGTCGTACGGAAAGCTGGTGCGCGCCAGCGCGGCCGAATCCGGCTCCGCGCCGGGATGCGAGCGGTCGAGGAAGGTCCAGAGCGCGGGATCCTCGGAGCCGAGCACCCAGACGGCGGCGTTGCCGGCGCCGCGCTCGGCGGCGATCCGCCGCTGGTTGGCGGCCGTGACGGCGTCGAGCAGCCAGACCTCGTGCTCGCGGCCCTGCTCGTCGTCGTACTCGAAGGTCGGATTCAGGGCCAGCGAGTCGAAGTCCACGACGTCGGCGGGGCGATCCTCGGGGCGGTAATCGGCGGCGAGAAACAGCGCCTCCTGGTAGGTGAGGCTCTCGGCCGGTGGCCTGCCCTCCGTCCAGTCGTAGGCGTAATTGCCGATGCCGACGACGAGCTTGTCGGCCGGAACCTTCGCGAGCGTGCGGTCGAGCACGTCGCGGAACCAGTCCACAGCGCACAGCGGTCCGGCCTCGCCGGCCATGAAGTGCTGGTCGTAGGCCATGAGGACGACGAAGTCCACTTCGCGCGCGACCGCACCGGCGTCGGGCACGTTGCCCTCGGCCTCGAGGTCGGCGCTGATCGCGAGCCCGGCGGGCCGCAGCACCCGGGCGAGACGATGCAGGAACGCCGGCACCAGCCGCGTGTCGGATTCGGAGAGGTTCTCGAGGTCCAGGTTGACGCCGGCGAAGCGGTGCTGGACCAGCCAGTCGCGCAGCTCGACGGCGAGCGCCTGCTGGTTCGCCGGCCGCGTGAGGATCTCGTGCGCCAGTCGCGTGTCGAAGACGCCCTCGTGGGCGTTGCTCAGCACCGGCATCACCTGGATGCGGTGCTCGTTCGCGATCCGCAGCACGTCGCGGTTGTGCGGCGTCCACGCCAGGTTCCAATCGCGCGTATCGAGGCTCCTCGCGTCGGCGCCGATCCGCAGCCACAGTGGAAACAGGTGGGTGAGATGCGGGGCGTTCGCGCGCAGCGAGTGCAGCCCGGTCTCCTGCCAGGTGGCGTAGAAGGCGGCGACGATCGTCGGTGGCGCGGCGGCCGTGCGCCTGGCACCCGAGCGCGTGCGGCGCGCCTCGCGTGCCTCGCGGGCCGCTTCCTCGAGCAGGCGGCGGCGGGCGTTCGCGAGCAGGAAGCGCTGCGGATCCGTCGCCGGCCGGGGAGCCGCCAGGTGGGGGCGAAGCGCGCGGCGCATCGGTTCCGACAGCCCGAGGGTGCGCGGCAGCACCGGGATGGCGACCAGGCTGAGCAGGAACACGCCGGCGATCGCGAGGAAGACCGCACCGAGGGCGACCGCGACGCGCAGCGTCCAGCGGCGCCGGCGGCCGGTCGGATCGTGGAAGACGGGTCGGGTGTCGGCCTTCATGCGGCGCCCACCCTACATCGTCCGCGAAGCGCGGCGTCAGCCGCGCGTGAAGCCGCACGGGCTCGCCGTCGCCCCGGGTGCCGATTCGCGGGATATCCTCTAGCATGGCGATTCCGCCCACGGAGGATCACCGCATGGACCCGAAGGTCATCGAAGACGCGCGCGCCGCCTTTCCGTCGGGCGCCGGCACGGTCGCGCTCGGCGCCATCCTGCACGGCGGCGAGTGCCACCCCGAACCCCTCGCCACGCTGCCGCTGGCGATGGCCAATCGTCACGGCCTGGTCGCGGGCGCGACCGGAACGGGCAAGACGCGCACGCTGCAACTGCTCGCCGAGCAGTTCTCGGCCGCGGGCGTGCCGGTGTTCCTCGCCGACATGAAGGGCGACGTCTCGGGCATCGAGCAGCCCGGCCCCGGTGGCGAGCGGGTGGCGAAGCGCGCGGCGGAAACCGGCTGGGCGTGGAAGGCGGCCGGCTTTCCGGTCGAGTTCCTGAGCCTGACCGGAGTCGGCGGCGCGCAACTGCGCGCGACGGTTTCGTCGTTCGGTCCGCTGCTGCTCGCGCGCGTGCTCGGACTCAACGACACGCAGTCCAGCGTGCTCTCGATGGTCTTCAAGTTCGCCGACGACCGGCACCTGCCGCTCCTCGATCTGTCCGACCTGCGCGCGGTGCTCCAGTACCTGACCGGCGACGGCGCCGCCGAGCTCGAGTCCTACGGCGGCATGAGCAAGGCCACGGTCGGCGTGCTGCTGCGCGAGCTGGTCGAGCTCGAGCAGCAGGGCGCGGCGCGGTTCTTCGGCGAGCCGGAGTTCGAACTCGACGACCTGCTGCAGCTCGAACCCGATGGCCGCGGGGTCATCAGCGTCCTCGAACTGTCCGACCTGCAGGACCGTCCGGCGCTGTTCTCGACCTTCATGATGTGGATGCTGGCGCGACTCTACGGCGATCTGCCCGAGGTGGGCGACGTCGAGAAGCCCAAGCTCGTGTTCTTCTTCGACGAGGCGCATCTGCTGTTCGACGACGCGAGCAAGGGGTTCCTCGACCAGGTGCAGCAGGTCGTGCGGCTCATCCGCTCCAAGGGCATCGGCGTGTGGTTCGTCACGCAGAGCCCCAAGGACGTGCCGGGCGAGGTGCTCGGCCAGCTCGGCAACCGCGTCCAGCACGCGCTGCGCGCCTTCACGCCGGACGACGACAAGGCGCTCAAGGCGGCGGCACGCACGTTTCCCAAGACGGCGCACTACGACGTCGAAGAGACGCTGACGACGCTCGGAACCGGCGAGGCGTTCGTCACCGTGCTGACGCCGAACGGCGCTCCGACGCCGCCCTTCGCGGTGCGCATGATCCCGCCGGCGGCGCGCATGGGGCCGCTGACGCCCGACGAGATGAAGGCCTCGCTCACGGCCTCGGCGCAGGTGAAGGAGTATTCGGCGCCGGTGGACCGCGAGAGCGCACGCGAGATGCTGGCCGCGCGCATGGCGGGCGCGGACACGGCGGCGGCTTCGGCGCCGGACTCCGCGCCGGCGCAGGGCGGTGGCGCGGGCGAGAAGGCCGCCGAGGTGATCGGCGGCGCGGCGGCGCTCGCGGGCGCGCTGTTCGGCTCGCGTCTGGTGCGCGACGTCGCGCGCACCGCGACGCGCGAAGTGGCCCGCGGCGCGCTCGGCGCGCTGCTCGGCGCTCCGCCGCGGCGGCGCACGACGCGGCGGCGGACGACGGCGAGCCTGGCGGGTTCGCTGCTGCGCAACCTGATCCGCTGATGCGCGCGCGCCGCCGGCCCGCGGCGGTCGCCGCTCGCGCCCGCGGAACCGGCGGGGGTGCGACATGGGCGCCGCTGGGGCTGGCGCTGCTGGCGGCGACGCTGCTGCAGTGGCCCGCGCTCACGAAGCCGTTCTTCGCCGACGACTGGCTGTTCCTCGATCAGGCGCGGCTGAAGTCGCTGCCGGCGGCGCTCACGTCGCCCGACCCGATCGGCAACTACTTCCGTCCGCTCGGCCGGGTGTCGTGGTTCTGGTTCGTCGGCCGCGCGGGCGGCGAGTCGCCGCTCGTCTTTCACGTCGCGAACCTGCTGCTCTGGCTGGTTTCGATCGCGCTGCTGTGGGCTCTTGCGCGCCGGCTCGGGGGCGCGCGCGTGGCGGCGGTCTCCGCCGGGATCTTCGCGCTGACCTACGCGGCGGACGTGCCGGTGATGTGGGCCTCGGGCGCGCAGGATCTGCTCGCGCTGGCGCTCGCGCTCGGCGGCCTGCTCGCGGCGGCGCGCGGCCGCATCGTGACCGCGGCGCTGCTGCTGTTCGCCGCGCCGCTCGCCAAGGAATCGGCCGCGGTGGCGCTGGCGCCCGCCCTGCTGCTGGCGCGCTGTCCCGGCGAACGCGCCGCGACGGCGCTCGGCCGGTGCTGGCCGCTGATCGCGGCGACGCTCGCGTGGGCGGCGCTCGCGCTCGCGGTTCTGTCGCGGCGCCACGATCCCGGCTCGGCGCTGGCGCTCTCGCCATGGGGTCCGGTCGCGGCGCTGGCCGGCGTCGTGCGCGTCGCGCTCGGACTCGAGTGGCGCGCCGGCGGCGCGCCGTGGATTCCGCCAGCGCTGCCCGGAGGGGCGACGCTCGCGGCGCTCGTCCTGGCGGGGCTCGGCGCGGCGCTCGTCCCGCGCGCCGGGACGAACCGCGCAGGCGGGCCCGCGCCGGTGGGCGGCGCGCCGGCGCGCGGCGCGCAGGCGCGCGGAACCGCGGCCTCCGGCGCGGGGACGTCGAACGCCGCGGACGGACCCGGCGTGTCGCCGTGGAAGACGGTGGCCGTCTGGATCGTCGCCGGAGCGCTGCCGGTGGCGCTGGTGGCGCCGCTCTGGAGCTCGTACTACTTCCTGTTCGCGATGGCGGGGGTCGCGCTGGCCGCGGCACTGGCGACGAGGCGCGCGCCGGCGGGCGTCGCCGCCGCGGTCGTGCTGCTGGCGGGCTTCGCCGCGCAGCAGGCGCGCGCGCTCGACGAGTTCGCGACCGCGCCCTCGTCCTGGAGCGGCCAGTCGCACGTCAGCCGTTTCTACCTCGAGCGCGGCATGGCCGTGACGGCGCAGTGCGTCTCGGACCTGCGCGCGGCGCACGCCACGGTTCCCTCCGGCAGCCGGTTCTTCTTCTTCGGCGTGCCGGCGTTCGCGGCGGTGCAGGTCGGCGACGGGCCGCTCGTGCGCGGCGTCTATCGCGACACGACGCTGCGCTCCTACTACGGTTCGGCGTTCCGGCGCGAGGTGCTCGGCCGCGGCGCCGTGTACACCTTTACATGGGACGCGCGCGAGCGCCGGCTCGTGGACCGCACCCAGGAGGACGCACTGTGGTTCAACCTGGGCATCGGCTACCTGCTGGGCGGGCACCCGGAGGCGGCGGTGGACGCGTTCGAGCAGGACCTCGCCTCCGCGCAGGCTCCGCCGCTTTCGCGCTTCGCGCTCGCCATCGCGCGCACGGCCACGGGCGACACCGCGGGCGCGCGCGCGGACCTGCTGGCACTGCGGTTCGCTCTCGGCCGCGACGCCGGACGCGCCGGGGAAGGGGCGAGGCGCGCCTTCGAGGCGGGCGATTCGGTCAACGCCCTGCGCTTCGCGCAGGTGGCCGCCGCGCTCGCGCCCTACGATCCCGTGCCGCACATCGTGCTCAGCCGGCTCTACGCCCCGCACGAGGAACGCCGCGCGGGCGCCGTCCTCGAGGCGCGCGCAGCGGTGGCGTTCGCGCCCGGGTACGCGGGCGCCTGGCGCAACTGGAGCCTGGTGCAGAGGCAGTTCGGCTACTACCCCGAAGCGCTGGGCTCGCTCGAGCGCTACTTCGAGCTCGACCCGACGGCCGTCCGCGAGGACGCCGAGGCGGTGCGCTGGAGGGAGGAGCTGAAAGCGCTGATGCCCGGAGGCGTTGGCGCGCAGCGGGCGATGAAGGGCGACATCGCGCTGCCCTGAGCGGTTCCGACACGGTCCGAAGTTGACGCGTGAAGGGCCGCTGGGGTAATAGATTGCGGCCCGAAACTCCAGGTGGGGCTGTAGCTCAGCTGGGAGAGCGCTTGACTGGCAGTCAAGAGGTCGACGGTTCGATCCCGTTCAGCTCCACCACTTTCTTCCGGCCGCGCCGAACCCGGGGAGGTTTGCCGATGGTCTACGTCCTGATCCTGCTGGCGGCCGCGTCACGCCTGCTGCCGCACCCGCCGAACTTCGCACCGGTCGCCGCCATCGGGCTGTTCGCCGGCGCCACGCTCGACCGCCGGGCCGCCTGGCTGGTGCCGTTCGCGGCCGTGCTGCTGAGCGACGCGATCATCGGCTTCTACCACCCGGTCAGCATGTTCTGGAACTACGCCGGGCTGGCCGCCTGCCTGTTCCTCGGCTCGGCGATCCTCGGCCGGGCGCGCTCGCTGCCGCGCTTCGCCGGAGCGACGCTCACGAGCTCGCTGGCGTTCTTCGCGCTGTCGAATTTCGGCATGTGGGCGAGCGGCTACTATCCGCGCACCGGAGCGGGCCTGGTCGAATGCTACGTCGCCGCGCTGCCGTTCCTGCGCAACACGTTCGCGTCCGACGTGCTCTACACCGCGGCGCTGTTCGGCGGCTGGGCGCTGCTGCGCGGCGCGCTGGAGCGACGCTCCCAGGACGCCGCTCGCGCCTGACCGCTCCCGCCATCTGAAGTGCGACGCCCCGGCCGCGCGCGGCCGGGGCGTTCGCGTGCGGTGCGCTTCAGGAGTCCGAGCGCGGCGCGGGGGTCGGCCCGGGCTCGTGAGGAAGCGCGGGCGCCGCGACCAGCGTCTCGATCACGCCGCGGGTCGCGGGCGACAGCCAGTCCACCTCGCCGGCCTGCGCGACCGCGATCCGGCCGCCGCGGTCCACGACGTAGGTGAACGGAATGCTCGGGCAGGGAAGTTGCCGCTCGAGCTCGTGGCGGGGATCGAGCAGGACGGGCAGGCGCAGGCGCAGGCGGGCGACGTAGCGGGCGACGGAAGGGTAGGGGTCGAAGCAGACCACCAGGACGCGCACGCTCCCCGGCGGCAGCGCGCGGCGCAGGGAATCCAGCCCGCGCGCCTGCTCCGCGCCGCGGCGTTCCCACGGCGCCCAGTAGTGGACGAGCAGGACGCCCTCCCCCGGCGCGAGGTGTTCGCTGCCCGCGGGCACGGCCGCGAGCCACGCGTCGAAGTCCGCCGCCGGCCGCGGGCCTGCTCCGAGCGACAGCGGCAGCGCCTTCGCGCCCGGCTTCTGGACCGTGAACAGCTCGCCGCGCCAGACCGCGAGCGACGCGACGACCGCGAGGGCGACGGCGGCGAGCGCGCGGTACCTCACGCTGCCGCCTTCGCGAAGCGGCCTGTCTCGTGAGGCCCCGCGCTCCACGCCGGCGCGAGGAGACTCCCGGCGCGGCGCGTGTGCGCCGCGTGGCGGGCGTCGCGCCGGACATGCGGCACGCGTGAAGCGGACGAGATCGCGACGCGAGGGCGACGGAACACGCGGAGCCTCCGGGAGTGGCGTGAGGGCGCCCGCAGTCTAGGCACTCGGCGGAGGTGGATTCAACGCGCGCGTGCGCCTCGCTCGCGCGCCGTCGCCGCGCGGATCGCCGGCTACCCGGCCTTGCGCAGTCCCGGCGGCAGGTGCGTGAAGCGCGAATCGCTCGGCCGGTGGGCTCCGGTGCGTGCGCGGTTCTCGAGTCCGCACGACGGGCAGAAGCGCCACTCGCCGTCGAGCCGCTTGTGGCAGCGCTCGCAGTGTTCGCCCACGAACGTTCCGCAGGACGGGCAGTACTCGTAGTCCTTCGAAACGACGCCGGTGCAGTGAGGGCAGACGCGCACGCCCTGCTCGGGCAGGTAGACGACACGCGAGACCTCTTCGAGCGTCGTGCGGCCCGAGAGGATCTTGCCGAGGCCGTCCTCGCCGATCGGTCGCATGCCCGCCTCGATCGCGCCCTTGCGGATGTCGGCGTCGGGCGCGCCGCGCATGATGAGCGAGCGGACGCTGTCGTCCACCTCGAGGATCTCGACGATGCCGGTGCGGCCGGAGTAGCCGGTCTCGCGGCAGTGCGGGCAGCCGGCGCCGCGATGGAGCTGGATCTTGCCGGTCGCCGCCGCAAGGTTGCCGGCGACGCGGTTGAGCTCCGAAGCCTCGACCTCGTAGGCCGTCGTGCAGCGGGGGCAGATGGTGCGCACCAGGCGGATGCTGACCACGCCGAGCAGCGAGGAGGCGACCATGAACGACTCGAGCCCGAGGTCCACCAGCCGCGTGACCGCGCCGGCGGCGTCGTTCGTGTGCACGGTGCTGAGCACGAGGTGGCCGGTGACCGACGCGCGGAACGCGATCTGCGCGGTCTCGTGATCGCGGATCTCGCCGATCATGATGACGTCGGGATCCTGGCGGAGGATCGAGCGCAGCGCCGCGGCGAACGTCTTCTTGGCCTTCTCGTCCACCTGCACCTGGTTGATCCCCGGCAACTGGAACTCGACCGGGTCCTCGACGGTGGTGATGTTGCGCGTCACGTCCTGGACGTGGCGCAGCGCGGCGTACAACAGCGTGGACTTGCCGGAGCCGGTCGGGCCGGTGACCAGCACGATGCCCTGCGGCCGCTCCAGGAAGCCCTTGAGCCGGCCGAGCTCGCGCTCGTCCAGTCCGATGGAGTCGAGCGAAACGCGCCCGCCGCCCTGGTCCACGACGCGCATCACGACCTTCTCGCCGTTCGTGAGCGGCAGCGTCGAGACGCGCATGTCCACGCGGCGGTCGCCGATCTCGACGACCAGGCGGCCGTCCTGCGGCTGGCGCTTTTCGGCGATGTCGAGATTCGCGATCACCTTGAGGCGCGAGACGATCGCGCTCTGTGTCCATTTCGGTAGGCGCTGCTCCTCGCGAAGCAGGCCGTCCACCCGCAGACGGACGACGAGCTCGTTCGCCTGCGGCTCGATGTGGATGTCGCTGGCGCGCTCCTCGACGGCGCGGTGCAGAAGCCAGTTCGTGAGCCGGACGATCGGGCGGCCCTCGGCCTCCTTGAGCAGCGAGTCCACGGCCTCGCGCTCGTCGTCCTCCTGCACGGCGTTGACCACGATGTCGTCGTCGCGCTGGATGATGCTCCGGATCACCTCGTTCATGGAGTTGTCGAGGTGGTAGTAGCGCTCGATCGCGTCGAGGATCTGCGAGGCGCCCGCGAGCACCGGCTGGATGAACATGCCGGCATGGAAGCGCAGGTCCTCGAGCGCGGCGACGTTGAGCGGGTCGGCCATCGCCACGGTCAGCGCCTTCTTGCCGACCTCGACGGGGATGGCGACGTACTTGCGTGCGAGCTCCTCGGCGATCTTCGCCAGCGCGTGCTCGTCGGGGACGGTCTCCTCGAGGTCCACGACCGGGAGACGGAGCTGCTTCTGGAGCAGCGCGACCAGGTCGGGTTCGCGAACGAACCCGAGCGACAGCAGCGCGGCGCCGAGCATCACGCCGGTGCGCTTGTGCTCCTCGATCGCCCGCGCGAGCTGCTGCTCGTCGACGAGTCCCGCCTCGGTCAGCATCTCGCCGAGACGCTTGTGGTCGTTCGCCATCCCTGGGTCCACGGTGAAGGTTGGGGTCGCCGGCCGTTCGCCCCGGGGGTATCGGCCCGGCGGGCACGCGGATTGAGCGCGCGAAACGGGCCCGTCGCGCCGCCGCGCCAGGCTTGGCCCGCGCCGGCCTCCCTGCTAGCGTGCGTGCGTGAGCGAACCCACCTCGACGTCCCTGTCCGGGCCGGCCGACGCGGCACTGCCGCGCATCTCGGCGCAGTCCCTCATCGGCCCGGAGGGAATCAGCGGCCCGCATCACCTGCTCGATCTGCTCCGTGCGGCCACGCTGCTGTGCGGCAAGCTCGTGGACTGCGAACAGGCGCGCATCTGGGTCGCGCGCCGCGGCGGGCGGCGGCTGGTCGCGCGCGACTTCCCCGACGGCGCCGGCGCCCCGCAGGAGCGGCGCCAGGGCGCGGGCGAAGGCCTCGCCGGCTGGGTGATCGAGCGCGGCCGGCCGCTCCGTCTCGCCGAGGGGGAGGCCCCTCCCGAGGGGCTGCGCGGCCCGCGCGCGCCGTTCCGCTCGGCGCTCGTCGTCCCGCTGCTGCGTCGCGGCGAAGCCTTCGGCGCGATCGAGTGCCTGGACAAGCGTGCCGGCGACTTCACCGACGCGGATTTCGACCGCCTCGAGGTCGCGGCGGAAAGCGTCTCGTTCGCGCTCGACTACGCGCTGCTCTACCAGCAGATCGAACGCCGCGCGCTGGAGAAGGGCGTGCTGCTCGACATCACGCGCGCCCTCGCGGCGCCGTTCGACCTCGAGGAGGTCATCGAGGCGATCATGCAGTCGCTGCGGCAGGTCGTGGACTACGACGCGGCCGCCGTCTACCTCGTGGACCGCAAGACGCGGTCCCTGGAGGTGGTGAGCGAATCGGGCTACCCGGAAGGCTCCGAGGAAGCTTTCGGCCTGCAGATCGGGCAGGGCATCGTCGGTTGGGTGGCCAAGACGGGCGAGGCGGTGATCGTGCCGGACGTGCGCAGCGATCCGCGCTACGTGACCGCCAGGCCAGAAACGCGCAGCGAGCTCGCGGCGCCGATGGTGGTCGAGGGTCAGCTGATCGGCGTCTTCAACCTCGAGAGCGACATCGGCGACGCCTATCACGAAGGGCATCTGGAGCTGCTCTCGGCGTTCGCCTCGCAGGCGGCGGTCGCGCTGCAGCGCGCGCGCATCGGGCGCGACCTGCTGGAGCGACGTCGCCTGGAGCGCGAGCTGGCGATCGCGCGCGACATCCAGCGCTCGTTCCTGCCGTCGGCGGCGCCCGACGTGCCGGGATTCGATCTCGCCGGCACCTCGATCTCGCACGACGAGGTGGGCGGCGACTACTACGACTTCATCCCGGTCAGCCAGTCGCGCCTCGGGCTGGCGATCGCCGACGTCTCCGGCAAGGGCATTCCGGCGGCGCTCATCATGGCCGGCTTCCGCATGAGCCTGCTCGCCGAGATCCGCAACGAGTTCGCGATTCGCGCGGTGATGCGCAAGGCCAGCCTGCTGCTGCACGAGAGCACGGAGCGCAACAAGTTCGTGACCGCGTTCTACGGCGTGCTCGACTGGAAGACGGGGGTGTTCATCTTCAGCAACGCGGGCCACAATCCGCCGCTGCTCATTCACCGTGACGGCGGTTGCGAGAAGCTCGTCGAGGGCGGCGTCGCGCTGGGGGTGCTGCCGGACGCCCTGTACGAGGAGCGGCCCATCGTCGTTCAGCCCGGCGACGTGCTGGTGCTGTACACCGACGGCGTGAGCGAGGCCGAGAACGAGCACGGCGAGCTCTGGGGCGAGCTCCGGCTCGAGGATCTGGTGCGCCGTCACTCGGACGCGCCAGCCGCCGAGATCCTCGACCGCATCGTCGCGGCGGTGACCGAGTGGGCGGGCGAGAAGGGCGCCAACGACGACGTGACGTTGATCGTCGTCCGACGGCTCGGCTGAGCGGCGTCGGCCGATCGCGCGACGACCCGGGCGACGCGGCCTCGCCCCGCACGGAGATCGGGCGCGAGGTTCACGCGTTACTTGAAGGCCGCGGGTATTGACCCTGCCGGGACCGTCTTATAGTCTGCCGCGCACGAAGTCCGGCCAAGCCAAGGAAGGAGTCCCCGTTGACCGCGTCCGCCGCCCGAACGGGCCGCATCCTCTCGGGCATGCGCCCCACGGGCCGTCTGCACCTCGGCAACTACGTGGGCGCGCTCGAAAACTGGGTGCGCCTGCAGGATGCCGGCTGGACCAACTACCACATGGTCGCGGACTGGCACATGCTCACCACCGGCTACGAGGACACGAGCCGGCTGCAGCAGAACACCTGGGACATGGTCCTCGACTGGCTGGCCGCGGGGCTCGATCCCGCCCGCAGCGTGATCTTCGTCCAGTCGGCGGTGAAGGAGCACGCCGAACTGCACCTGCTGCTCGGCATGCTGGTGAGCAAGGCGCGCCTGGAGCGCATCCCGACGCTCAAGGAGCAGATCCGCGACCTGCACCTGGACGAGCAGACGATCTCGTACGGTCATCTCGGCTACTCCGTCCTGCAGGCGGCGGACATCCTGCTCTACCGCGCGACGCACGTGCCGGTGGGCGAGGACCAGGTGCCGCACGTCGAGCTGACCCGCGAGCTGGCTCGACGCTTCAACCACGTCTATTGCCGGGAACGCGAGCCGGTCCTGACCGAGCCGGAGGCGGTCCTGACCGAGTTCGCGCGCCTGCGTGGCCTGGACGGCAGGCGCATGAGCAAGTCGGTCGGCAACACGATCCTGCTCGCCGACGAGCCCGAGGTCCTGGCGAAGAAGATCCGCGAGGCCTACACCGACCCGAAGAAGATCCATCGCGACAGCCCGGGCCGGCCCGAGGCCGACTATTCGGAGCTCGACGCCGAGGGAAAACCGGTGCATGCCGGCTGCGTCGTGTGGGAGTATCACCGCAAGTTCAATCCGTCCGAAGCGGAGTCCATCGCGATCGCGTGCCGCGCCGGGCGCCTGGGTTGCGTCGCCGACAAGAAGCGGCTGACGGAAGTTCTGACCGAGGCCCTGCGGCCGATCCGCGAACGCCGGGAGCGCTGGGCGAAGGACCCCGACGCCGTGCGCGACGTTCTGAACGAGGGCACCCGGCGCGCCCGCGAGACGGCGCGCGAAACCATGGAGCAGGTGCGGAGCGCGATGGGCGTCAAGTCCGTCGTGGAGCCCGAGTGATCGAGGAGCGCGACGACCTTCCGCCCGGAGCCGGTCCGGCCGACGCGACCGCCACGGCGGCGGACGGTGGCGGCAACGGCGGGCGGCCGGCCGGATCCGATGTGCCCCACGACCTTCAGGTCGAAAGCCCGGCGGTTCGCAATCGCGAAGGCGGGCCGCTCGTGCGCGCCCCGCGGCCGACGGTGACGTTCAAGCTGCCGCGTTTCGAGGGGCCGCTCGATCTGCTGCTGCACCTGATCAAGCGCGACGAGATTGACATCTACGACATCCCGATCGCGCACATCACGAAGCAATATCTCGAGACGCTCGAGCTGATGCGCGCGCTCGACCTCGACGTCGCGGGCGAGTTCCTGGTCATGGCCGCCACGCTCATGCGGATCAAGGCCAAGATGCTGCTGCCGCTGCCCCGGTCGGACGAGGAGGAGGACGAGGGCGACCCGCGCGAGGAGCTGGTGCAGCGCCTGCTGGAATACCGCCTCTACAAGGAGGCCTCCGAGTCGCTCAAGTCCCAGGAAGGCGAGCGGCGCGGGCTGTTCGAGCGCGGCATGGTGCCCACCGAGGACGACGCCGGGCCGCTGCCGCTCGCGTCGGCGACGCTCTTCGACCTGCTCGAGGCGCTGAATCGCGTGCTCGCGCGGCGTCCCGAGAGGGTCGTCTACGAAGTCCGCACCGACGTCTACGACATCGAGGACAAGATGTCGTTCATCGCCCGGACCGTCGCCGAGGACGGCCGGCTGCGTTTTTCCGATCTGATGTCGAGCGCCCGGGCCCGCATGGAAATCGTGGTCTCGTTCATGGCGCTCCTCGAACTCGTCAAGCTGGGCACGATCGTGGTGGTGCAGGAGGCGAACTTCGCCGAAATCCTGATCCTCCCGAAGCTGCCGGAAGGAAACGACACCCATGCCTCCATCGAACCTGCGCTCGGCGGTTGAAGCGCTGCTCTTTTCCTCGGACCAGCCGCTGTCCTTGATGCTGCTGGCGGAGGCGCTCGAGTCCGACGCCGGGGAAGTGGCCGTGGCCCTGAAGGACCTCGGCGAGGAGTACGCCTCGCGCGACGCCGGCGTCGAGTTGCGCGAGATGGCGGGCGGCTGGTTGTTCACGACGGCCGCCGGCCAGACCGAGTGGGTGACGCGCATGCTGCGCGGCAAGCGCCGCATGCGGCTGTCGCGCGCCGCGCTCGAGACGATGGCGATCATCGCCTACAAGCAGCCGGTCACGAAGAGCGAGATCGAGGCGATTCGCGGCGTGGACGCGAGCGGCGTGCTGGCGACGTTGCTGGAGCGCAACCTCGTGACCATCAAGGGCCGCTCGACCGTGGTCGGCCGCCCGCTGCTGTACGGGACGACGCCCGAGTTCCTCAACTACTTCGGGCTGCGCGACCTCACGGAACTTCCACGCCCGGAGGAGTTGCGCGCGCTGGTCGCCGCCCGCGAGCCGGAACAGCTCGAGATGCTCGAAATGGACCCGGCGAACGGCATGCCGCTCGCGCTCTCCGCCGGCGCGGCGGCAGGCGTCGCGGTCCCGCTCGAGGCGCCTCCGTCGGATTCGGAGGCCGCGCCGTCGGACGCCTTCTCGCTCGAGGACGCCGACGCGGCGATCGCCGCGGCCAAGTCCGCGCGGGCGGAGGCGGCCCTCGCCATGGCGCGGGTCGCGGAGCCGGCCGGGGCGGTGGAGTCCATGTTCGCCGGCGCGGGCGACCTTGCCGAGTCGTCGGACGAAGAGGAAGAGGAAGAGGAAGAGGACGAATACGACGACGACGAGGACGACGATGACGAATACGACGACGACGAGGATGACGCCGACGACGAGGACGATGAAGAAGTCGGCGAGGGCGACCGTCTGACCGCCCGCCTGTCGGGCGACGACTCCGGCCGGTAGCGGGCGCCGCCGTCCCGGTGCCCATGAACGCCGACGCCGAGTTCTGGGTGCGCACGCTCGACCTCGTGCCGCATCCGGAGGGCGGGGTGTTCCGCGAGACGTATCGTTCGGCCGAGACCGCGGGCGGCCTGCCGGACCGCTTCGCCGGTCCGCGCTCCATCGCCACCGCCATCCATTACCTGCTGCGCGCCGGTGAGCGTTCGCGCCTTCACCGCCTGCGCGCGGACGAACTCTGGCTCTTTCACGACGGCGGGCCGCTTCACCTGCACCTGCTCGGCCCCGGGGGCCACCGGCGGATCGTGCTCGGCCGCGACGCCGCGCGGGGCGAGGCGCTGCAGGGGCTCGTGCCGGCCGGCTGCTGGTTCGGCGCCGAGCTGGCCGCGTCGGCCGATTTCGCGCTGGTGAGCTGCACGTGCGCGCCGGGATTCGAGTACGGTGACTTCGAGCCGGGCCGCCGGGCCCCGCTGCTGGCGGAGTTTCCGAACGAGCGCGCCGTGATCGAGCGGCTGACCGATTGAGGGGACGGACATGACGATTCGCCTGAACAAGCTGCTCTCGAGCCGCGGGATCGGCGCGCGACGCAAGTGCGACGCGATCGTCGCCGAGGGTCGCGTGCGCGTGAACGGGCGCGTCGTCCTGGCGCCCGGAACGATGATCGACGAGCGGCGGGATCGCGTGGAAGTGGACGGCCGCCCGCTGCCGAAATCGCAGAAGCACTCCTACTTCGTGATCAACAAGCCGGTCGGGGTCATCACCACGCTCGACGATCCGCAGGGCCGGCGGACCATCGCGGAGTTCCTGCCGCGCGGGCAGAGGCTGTTTCCGGTCGGGCGGCTCGACGCCGACACGAGCGGACTGCTGCTGCTGACGAACGACGGCGACCTGGCCCATCGCCTCATGCACCCGCGCTACGGGGTCGTGAAGGTGTACCGCGTGCGCCTCGACCGCGAGCCCGGCCCGCGGCAGCTGGAGCGGCTCGCGCGCGGCGTCGAGTTCGAGCGCGGCGTGACGAGCGCGCCGGCTCGCGTGCGGCGCATCGATCCGGGCTTCGACGCGATCATGATCGAAATCGCGATCCACGAGGGTCGCTTCCGGCAGGTGCGGCGCATGTGCGAAGCCGTCGGTCTCAACGTCACGGGCCTTCACCGCGTGGGCTACGGGCCCGTCCGGCTGGGACCGCTCGCGCGCGGCATGTGGCGCGAGCTTGCGGACTCCGAGGTCGAGCGCCTGCGAGCCGCCTCGTCGGAGCCGCGACGCCGCGGCGCACCCGCTTCGGCGCCGGAGCGGCCCGCCCGGGTGGCCCGCCGAACGCCGCCGGCCGCGGGGCGCGCCGCGAGGGGCGCGCGGCGGGACGAGGCGGCCGAGGTGGAGGACCGATGGATTCCGGGAGGCGGCTTCGCACCGGAAGCCGGGGATGCCGGCGGGGCGGAGGAATGGCCCGCGCGCGCGAGCCGGGACCGCGGCGACGAAGCATTCCGCTCGCGGCGTCCGAACGTGGCAGGCCGCGGCGAGTCGCCGCCCTGGCACGCACCCGGGTTCCGGCGCGGACCCGCGAAGGCCGGGTTCCGGGAGTCGAATGGTCCGCGCAGCGGCGCCGGGCCAGGACGACGACGCCGGGAGGACGGTAAGCCCCGACGTGGCGAGGCGCGCGGCGGCGACGCGCGCGCTTCCCGAGCAGACCGCGGCACGGGCCAGGGACGCGGGCCCGCGCGGGCCATTTCACCCCGAAGCGAACGCAGGAGTGGGCCGGAACGCGCGCGCCCACGCCGCGAAGCGCCTCCGCGCAAGTCGGACGGACGCCGAAGCAGACCCGAAGATCGCACGAGACGCCCGCGTAACCGCTGATCTACCATAGTCTGTGGCGGTTGCTTCCAGCGGAGGTTGAAGTGCCGCCGAGCCTGCCGACGGCCGCGTGGCGCCCGGGAACGAATCGTGCGCTGGTTGTGCGCGCCGCGTGAGCTCGAGGACCGCGCCGGAACGCGTTCCAAAGTCTTCCCCCCACAGCGTGCCAGCCGCGCAGGGATGCAGAGCCGGCGACAGCGAGCGCACGTGCGACTCGATCTGCTGCACCCGAGAGCGCCCGAGAAATCCGGAACGGACCACGCCCTTGCCGGGGTAGTAGACGGCGTCGGTGCGGGGTCCGAATCCGTGGCGCCCGCGCGGCGTGGGGTGCGGCCCTCGAGCCTGGCCCTCATCGTGATTCTCGCCCTTTCGCTGCTCGGGCAGGGCGAGCGCTACAGCCTCGATCCGCGTTTCCGTTCGCCGAGCAGCACGCTGCTCAGCTACTGGGGCGCGCTCGCGGGCGGCGACTGCGACGAGGTGCTCGAATGCCAGGCCGAGCTGCGTGACGACCTGCCCATGCCGGGCGCGCTGTGGTTCCTGCCTCCGACCGACGAGTTGTGGCTGGACGGCTTCCGGTCCCTGCCCGTGACGAGCGGGCGGGTGCTGGTGACCTACGAAGTGCATTACCGGCCGACGGGGACGGGCGAGGAGCGGATGTTCCAGACCGGCAGCGAGCTGGTTCGCCTGCGCGGGGAATGGCGCATCGCGCGTCCGATCGGCGAGGCGAGCATGCCCGAATGGAAGCCGGTTCCCGGACCGGTTGACATGTAATCCGGCGGCCTCCTAGGCTGCCCTGTCGCCGTCTTCGCGAGCCTGCAGGGCCGCGGGAAACGTCCTTCAGTGGCCGCGTCACCCGAGGAACAGAATGACCCGCGCGTTCGCCCGCCTGGCTCTTGCCGCCGCTCTCACCGCGCTCCTCGCCGTGCCGGCGTCGGCCACCAAGTACGCCGCGGAGTTCCTCAAGATCCCGGTCGGCGCGCGCGCCGTCGGCATGGGCGGCGCCTTCGCCGCCGTCGCTGACGACGCGACGGCGCCCTACTGGAACCCGGCGGGCCTCGTGTACCTGCCGTACCGCGAGGGCTTCCTGCAGCACGCCGAGCAGTTCGGCAGCCTCGTCAACCACAACTTCGGCGGGCTCGCGATGCCGCTCAAGGCGGGACAGGACCGGCGCGCCGCGCTGGGTGTCACGATGACGTGGGTGGGGGTCAACGACATCCCCATCACGCCCCGGCCGGGAGGGCTGCAGCCGGGACAGTGGCTCGACTACGGCACCGACAACGACCCGCTCACTCCCGGCAACGGACAGGGCAATGGCCAGTGGGATCCGGGCGAGCGGCTGCTGCTGCGCTCCGAGGATCTGTTCATGGCGAGCAGCAACGACATCGCGGTCGGGCTGTCGTACGCGCGCCAGCAGGGCCAGCGCTGGTGCTTCGGGGGCACGGTGAAGTTCGTCCGCCAGAGCATTCCCGACACGATTCCGGGCGAGCACGCGACCTCCTTCGGCGCCGGGCTCGACGCCGGGCTGACCTACATGCCGAGCGACGCGGTGACGATCGCGGCGGTCGTGCACGACCTGACCACGACCTTCATCAGCTGGAACAACGGCGTCCGGGAGTCGGTCGCGCCCTCGATCACCACCGCGGCCGGGTTCAACTTCTATCCGGCCCGGGGGCACGCCCTGACGTGGGCGGTGGACCTCGGCTGGAACTTCGAGAACCGCACGTACGATTCGCAGCTCAAGCTCGGCAGGACGACCGCGGAGCTGCGCACCGGGCTCGAGTACTGGTACCGCAACACCGTGGCGCTGCGTTCGGGAATCGGCGGCAAGGATCTCGATTTCGGGCTCGGCCTGCGCTACCGGCACTTCGGCGCCGACTACGCCGCGGCCCTGAGCCGCTTCTTCGCGGCCGACGACCCCGCGTTCCCGGACGACACGGGGCTCGACGCGACGCACCTCGTGAGCCTGTCCTACAGCTGGTGACCCGCATCCCCTGGTGGCGACGCCCGCGCGGCTCCGAGCCGCGCGGGCGAATCGTTTTCGGCCGCGCCGCAGGTTGACCCGCGCGAGCGGGCGTGACTAGGCTCCGCTCCGAATCGTCGTGTGGTCGCACGGGCAGGGAAGACAGCGTTGCCGGAGGCTCCGATCCGTGCGCCCGCGCGTGGTGCGCGGCTCGGCGGGGGACATGCGATGCGCAACATCATGGCGCTGATCCTGTCGGGCGGTGGCGGCGAGCGGCTCGGCGTGCTTTCGGCCGAGCGTGCGGTGAGCGCGCTGCCGTTCGGCGGCAAGTACCGCGTCATCGACTTCTCTCTGAGCAACTGCTGCCACTCGGGAATCGAGCACGTCGGCGTGCTGGCGCAGCACGCGCCCGCCTCGCTCAACGACCACATCGGCGCCGGGCGGCCGTGGGACCTCGACCGCCGACAGCGCGGCGTCGTGATCCTGCAGCCGTTCCAGACGCGCAGCCACGCCGGCTGGTACCGCGGAACGGCGGACGCGATCGCGCAGAACTGGAGTCTCCTCGACGAGCTCCGGCCGGAGCGCGTGCTGGTGCTGTCGGGCGACCACGTGTACCGCATGGACTATCGCGCGCTGCTGCTGGCGCACGAGCAGCGGGGCGCTTCGGTGACGATGGCGGTCACGAGGGTGGCGGCGGACCAGACGCAGCGCTTCGGCATGGTCACGAGCGATCGCGCGGGGCGCGTGCGCGGAATCGAGGAGAAGCCCGAGCGAAGCGCGTCGCCGTTCGCCAACATGGGCGTCTACGTCTTCGAGTTCGGCGTGCTCGGCGAGATGCTGCGCACGCGTCCGGTGGACCTGGTGCTCGACGTGCTGCGTCCGCTCGTCGAGGCGGGCGAGCGTGTCTACGCGAACGAGTTCACCGGCTTCTGGGAGGACGTCGGCACGGTGGCCTCGTACTACCGCGCGAACCTCGAGCTGGTTCAGCCACAGCCGCGCTTCCAGCTTCACGACGCGCGCTGGCCGATCCTGACCCGTGACGAGGAGCGTCCGCCGATGATCGTCTCCGGGTCCGCCGAGATCGAGGACAGCCTGATCGCGAACGGCAGCCGCATCGAAGGGCGCGTCCGGCGCTCGATCCTGTTCCCGGGCGTCCACGTCGCACGGGAAGCCGAGGTCACCGATTCCGTGGTGTTGCCGGACACCCGGATCGAGGAGGGCGCTCGCGTGGACGGCGCGATCCTCGACAAGTACGTGCGCGTGGGGGCGGGTGCGGTGGTGGGCGAGGGCACGCACGCCGGCCCCGCCGAGCTGGCGTGGCTGGGCGGGCTCGTGCTGGTGGGCAAGGACGCGTGGATCCCGCCCGGCGGCCACGTCGAGCGCCCGGCGTCCATCGGCGTCGGCGGCCGCTACGAGGATTTCCAGGACGGCAGGATTCCGTCGGGCGTGATGATTCCGAACCGGCTCTGGTTCGAGGAGATCCGATGAACCAGGCGCGCTACGCCTTCATTCTCGCCGGCGGAGTCGGCAGCCGGCTCTGCCTGCTGTCCGAAAGGCGCGCCAAGCCGGCGGTGCCGTTCGGCGGCAAGTACCGGATCATCGACTTCACGCTTTCGAACTGCGTCAACTCCGGCATCTACGACATCGGCGTGCTGACCCAGTACCGCCCCACGTCGCTCAATCTGCACATCGGAATCGGCCGGCCCTGGGACCTCGACCGTTCACGCGGCGGCATCCAGCTGCTTCAGCCCGCGCCGGGCGCGTTCCAGAGCGACTGGTACAAGGGCACCGCCGACGCGATCTACCAGAACCTCCAGCATCTCAAGCGCCGGCGCGTGGACGAGGTGCTGATCCTGTCGGGGGACCACGTGTACAAGATGGACTACAACGTCCTGTACGCGTTTCATCGAGCGAATCGCGCGCTCATGACCGTCGCCGTGACCGAGGTGCCGGAGAAGGACGTCAGCCAGTTCGGCATCCTCGAGGCCGAGGCGGGCGGTCGCGTCACCGCGTTCAAGGAAAAGCCCAGGGGGCCGGTGAGTTCACGCCTGGCTTCGATGGGCGTCTATCTGTTCGACCGGGAGGCGCTGATCCGCCTGCTCGTCGAGGACGCGGCGATCGCGGATTCCTCGCACGACTTCGGCAAGGACATCCTGCCGCGCATGATCGCCCGCGACGAGGGCGTCTACGCGTATCGCTTTCCGCGCTACTGGCAGGACGTCGGAACGCTCGACTCGTACTACGAAGCGAGCCTCGCGTTCCTCTCGGACCGGCCGCCGCTCGACCTGCACGACAGCTCCTGGGTCATCCACACGCAGAGCGCGGACCGCCCTCCGGTGCGCATCGAGCACGGCGCGAAGATCGCGCACAGCATGATCGCCAACGGCTGCCGCGTGGCCGGCCAGGTCGTGAACTCGATGCTCTTCCCGGGCGTGGACGTCGCGCCCGGGGCGGTCATCCGAGACAGCATCGTCATGCACGATTCCGTCGTCGGCCCGCGCGCGGAACTGCGTCGCTGCATCGTGGACAAGGAGGTCGAGATCGGGCCCGGCGCGCAGCTCGGTCACGGCGAGGAGCGGGCGCCCAATCGCGCCTGCCCGGAGCACCTGTCGAGCGGACTGGTGATCGTCGGCAAGCGTGCGCGGATTCCCGGCGGCATCACCATCGGCCAGAACGCGCGGATCGGCGCTTCGGTCAGCGAACAGGACTTCTCCGCGCCGGTGCCCTCGGGCGGCGTGGTGGACGGTCCGGAGTCCATGCACTGACGGGCGGCGCCCGGAGAACGCGAAGAGCCCCGCGTGCGGTGGCCGCACGCGGGGCTCTCGTGTCCGGCGGTCGCGTCAGGCCGGCAGCCGCAGGCGCTGACCGGCACGGACGAACGAGCTGGAAAGTCCGTTCGCACGCTTGAGCGCGTGAACCGTCGTGCCGTGCCGTTTCGCGATCGAGGACAGGGTCTCGCCCGCGCGCACGATGTGGCTGCCGCGGGAGGAGCCGGAGTGCTTCCGGACCTTGATCTTCAGCGCGGCGATGCTCGCGCTGTCGGCGGCGGCGTTGGCCAGCGCCGCGTCCTCCGGGGAATGGACCCGCAGCCGCTGGCGCACCCGAAGTTTGCCGGAGTCCAGGTTGTTCCAGGTGCGGATGTCGTCCGCGCTCACGCCGTACTGGGCGGCGATGCCTTCGAGCGTCTCGCCCTTGCGAACGATGTGGTTGACGCGGTCGGAGGCGTCGCTGTTGCCGTCGAGCCGGACGGGCAGACCGATCTTTCGGCTGGGCACGTAGTCGGTGGAGGCGCGCGGATCGTCCGGATCGATGACCGAAGGAGTCGGCGCCTGCGCGGAAGCCGGGATCGTCAGCATCATTCCGCGGCGGAGCGGCTTCTTGCGCGACAAGCCGTTCACGGCGGCGAGTTTCGTGGCGCTCACGGAGTAGTCGTGGGCGATCCCGCCGAGCGTTTCGCCCCGGCGCACGCTGTGGCGCACGGTGAGACTCACCGCCGGCAGCTTCGCGCCCTCGGCAAGCCGCTTCTGGATGAGCCCGCTCCTGCCCTCCGGGACGCGCAGCGTGGTGACGCCGCTGGCGCCGGACAGGCGCGTGGTGCGCGCCGCCGGGTTCAGGTCCTTCAGGTCCTCGATCGAGCAGTCGGCGAGCTTCGCGATCGAGCGCAGGTCCACGGCGCCCTTGAAGGCGACCTCGTCGAAACGCATCGGGTCGTCGAACTCGACCTCGGTGAACCCGTACTTGACCGGGTTGCGGGTGATCGCGAGCGCGGCCATGAACTGCGGAACGTACTGCTCGGTCTGCCGGGGCAGCTTGAGGTCCCAGTAGTTCGTCGTGCCCTGCGACTTGATCGCGCGCAGGACCGTGCCTTCGCCGGCGTTGTACGAGGCCAGCGCGAGTGGCCAGTCGCCGAAAATGCCGTACAGGTGCTTGAGGTAGCGGGCCGCGGCCACGGTCGCCTTTTCGGGATCCTTGCGCTCGTCCACCCACTGGTTGACGTTGAGCCCGAAGAGCCGCGAGGTGGATCGCAGGAACTGCCAGGGTCCCACGGCGGCGGCGTAGGAGCGCGCGTTCATGTTGAAGCCGCTCTCCACGAACACGAGGTGCACCAGGTCGGGCGGCAGGCCTTCCTTCTGGAGCACGGTGCGGAACAGCTCCATGTAGCGGCCGGAGCGCTTGAGCCAGCGCTCGAAGGTGCTGCGGCCGGCGCCGGTGAAGAACTCGATCCACTTGAGGACGTCGGCGTTGACCTGCAGCGGAACGTCCTCGATCGCCGGCTGGTCCAGCATGACGCTGTCGGCGAGCTCGGAATCGGCCTGGAAGGGCCCGGGGACGCTCGGCTCGACGTCGGGCAGGGGAACGACCGGCTCGCTGCGCGCGACACTCGCACTGTCGGGACGATTCGTGTCGGGGAGGGGAGCGGAGCTTTCGGCGGCCCGCAGGCTGGCCGGCAGGATCCCCGTCATCAGGACGGCGGCCAGAAGGGCCCGCCGGAGGGTCTTGCGGTCGGTCATGAAAAGGGTCTCCGTCTGCAGTTCCATCCGCTCGGCGGCAAATACTCGCGAAACCTAGCCCCCGCGGCATGCATCTCGCAACGCAAGGAAGCGTCAACTTGCACTCCGCGGCACCGGATCGCGACGGATTGCCGGGAAGAAAGCCCGGCAGCCGCGCTCAACTCGGCAAGTCCTATGCCACAACCTCGCCTGCCGTTGACACTTGCACGGGCGTTGGCTAGCTTGCGCCAGCGGTTCGCGCACGCGCCCGAGCGTGCGGCAAACGCCAACGGGGAGGGAACCCCAGGATGAGTCTCGCCAGCAGACCGGCATCGAGGTGGGCGGTTTCCGCCCGCACCAACGGTGAAGTTCTGACCGCCGGCATCGGCCGGTCCGAGCTCGAGCTCATGGTCCTCGGGATCCCCTCGGGCTTCAGCCCGCTCGAGATCGAGGGCTGGCTCCACGACCTGGCCGGGGTCGCCGTCGAGACTTCGCGAGCCGACGCGCGCACGCGGGCCATTCCGGCGCTCATCCACCACGCGCTGACCGGACTGCTTTTTTCGCACGCCGAGCTCTGGGACAAGCTGGAAGCACCGCGTCCCTGCTCGAGCGCATTCGTGGACCTGCCCGATGGCGCCGCCTTCGGCTGGTGCGGAGAAGCGAGAGTCCACGTGCTGGTGGACGGCGAACCGGTCGAACCGAAATGGGTCCGTGTGCGGGACGAGGCCGGCAGGGAAGCGAAGGCTGCGGTCTTCGCTCCCGGTGTGGACGTGCTGGTGACGCTCGAGTACTGGCCCGGCGGCGAGGACGGCGGCGTCGCCCCCGCGTCCCTGGAAGCCGAGTGGACGAACGCGGCGGAGGACGACGGGCCGGATCATGAATGGCTCGCGTCCGCACCCGCCGAGCAGGATGGAGCCGCGACGCGCGCCGAGGTGACGCCCGCCTGGTTCGCCTCCGCGGCCGAGGAGACGGCGGGAGGCCGGCCTTCTCGTCCGACCGCTCCCGAAGCCGCGCCGTCGGCCGGCACGCCGGCGCAGACCGAAGCTCCCGCTCCGGCCTTGTTCGCGCCCTATCACGAACTGCCCGAGTCGCTGCCGACGCAGCAGCCCGGTCTTTCGGCGCATGATTTCGACCAGCGCCAGTCCACGCCGTCCGTGTGGCCGTCTTCGGGCGTTCCGGAACTGGTGGTGCCGATGCCCACCCGGCCGGAGACGCCGGGCGTGGAGTACGCCTCGCCGCCGGCCGGCGACGAGTTCGAATCGTACGCGCCCGAGGCGCCGAACACGCCCGCACCGGCGGATTCCCGGCCGGCCTCGTCCTCCGCTTCCCCGTCACTGGCCGCGCGCGCGCCTTTCCATTCCGCGCCAGCGGAGCCTGCCCCGGCACCCGTGGAGCGGTTCGAGGCTGCACGAGAGTCGGCCGCGCCGAAAGCCGCGCATCCCGTCGCTCGCTGGCTCGCGCGTGTGATGAAGTGGGGAAAGCCGGATCGCGTCGTGCCCGAGGCCGGGACGGAGCAACCGTCGGTCGGCGGCGATGCCCCTCCGGTTTCCGCCTACGATGCCCTGCTTTCCGAGTCCGTGCCCCCGACGCCCGCCGAGCAATCGGCGATCGAGTTCGCACCCTCGCCGGTTTCGCCGCCGGCGTCCCCGACCGCGCGCGCCGGATTGCGTCCCGCGGGCCTCTCCGACGTGCTCGGTTCGCACGCCGCATCCGCCGGCAGCGCGTCGCCAGCGTGGCGCGAAGCGCCCGCGGCCCCGGCCGCGCAAGCGCCGGCGAGTCCGCCCTCGGGCTCGATCGCGATCAACGAGAAGCTGCAGGCGCTTCTGCGCGAAATCGAAGCGGCCGAGTCAGGCGCCATGCCGCAGCTTTCGCCCGAGATCCCGGCCGATCGGGCGGCGAGTCCGCTGGAGATCGACCATGAACCGGTCGGCGCCGACGAGTCGTTCGGGATTCCGCCGCTGCCGTCCGCACTCGCCGTCGGCCCGCCCGAGGAGGATCGCATCACGGCGATCCCGCCGCTTCCGATCGGGCGGGTGGTCACCTATCCGCCGCCGCGACCCGTCCCGGTCGCTCCACCTCAACCTGCCGCACACGCGCCTTCGTTCGAGCCCACGCCGGGCGAGGTTCCGCAGGGCGCACCGTCCGCCGCTGCCGCCGGCTCACCGCCGGGTCTGAACGTCACATTGCCCGGGCGCGAGACGGGTGCCTTTGAACCCATCGTCCTCGAACGCACGGCACCGCCCGAGGGCCCGCCGCAGGCGACGGACTGGGCGGGGCCCGGGAGCTTCGATCCCTCGTTCGTCGGTCCGCCCGCGCCGGCCGCGCCGGCGGAAGGGGTCGAACCGGAAGCGCCCTTCCCCGTGGTCACGCGCCGCGCCCGCTCGCTCGAAGGCCCTCAGCCCGTCGCGACGGCGAAGTTCGGGATGCCTCCGCATTCGGGTCTCTGGGCTGCCGGCATCGTCACGGTCTTCCTCGTCGGCTGGCTGGTCGGTGGTTTCGCGAGCCCCGGCGCGGACCGCGGCGGACCGGTGATGGCGGCGCTGCGGGCTCTCGGCATCGGCGGCGCGCACTACAGCGTGTCCGTGAACAGTTCGCCGGGAGGCGTACAGATCGAAGTGGACGGCAAGCCACAGACGTCGCTCACCCCGGCGACGATCGAACTGCCCCCGGGCGAGCACGTCGTCCGTCTCGTCATGCCGGGCCTGGGTGCGGTCGAGGTGCCCGTCAAGGGCCGCCGCGGCGAAAAGCTCTCCATTGACGAGTCGCTCAACGGCAGCCTCGAGATTCTCGATACCGACGCCAACGTGCCGATCGCGGTCTCCATTGACGGCAAGAGCGCGGGGTACGCGCCGCTGCGGGTCGAGAGCATCGCGCCCGGCCTGCACGAAGTCGGGTTCACGGGACCCGGCATGCCCGCCTGGGCCCAGACGGTCCAGGTCGGCGTGCGCTCCGGCGCGCAGATGATCGCCCGGCCCATGACCGCCCCGGCCAATGGCGTGATCCAGGTGCAGGCGACGCTCAACGACGAGCGCGGCGCCTCGCCGCTGTCCGGCGCGCAGGTGTACGTGGACGGCGACCTCAAGGGCGTGACGCCGCTGTCCGTCGAGCTGCCGCGCGGCCCGCACAGCCTGCGCGTGACCTGGCGGGGCGAGACCGCGCCGATCCAGGTGATCGACCTGCCGGGCGGCAACCAGCGCTTCGCCGCGTTCAACTTCGGGCTCGATCTCGACGCGGCGCGACTGACCCCGATCGGCAACACGCGAACCTTCCCGGCCGGCCAGCCGAAGGTCGTTTCGGCGGCGGTCGAGGGGCTGGCGGCGTCCGACATCCACGAAGCCTGGCTGCACGTGCGGACTCCCGAGGGCCTGTGGCGGCGATACGAGATGACGCTGCTGCGCAGCGGCGCCGGACTGGTCGTGACCTCGGTCTTCCCCGACAACGTCTTCGACAAGCAGGGGACGACCCGCTGGTACCTGCGCGTCGTCTCGCAGCAGGGCGACGAAGTCTTCTCCGAAGTGCAGCGCTCCAGTCTCGCGCCGGCAGGCGGGACGTCGTCGCGATCACAACCCTGACGCCTTCGTCCACGCCGTCACCACCTGCGCCGCCCGCGTCCCGCGGGCGGCGCGCTTCATTCAAGCGCGGGGCGCGCCGGCACGACGGCACGCTCCTCGCCAGCGCGCGCGGCGATGGGAGGGCGAACCTTCGTTCCGCTGGCGGTGGCGCTCTGGAGCGGCCTCGTGCTCGCCCGCGGCGCCGGTGCCGGCGGAGCGCTCCTCCTGCTGGTCGCCGCGGCGGCGCTCGCCGCGCTCGCGCTGCGGGCGCCGCCGCGCACCGGCGCGCTGATCGTGGCGATCGTCGCGCTGCTCGTGGGCGGCGCGCGCGGGGCGGCAAGGCAGGCGCGACTCGAAGCGCAGCTCGCGGGCCTGCCGGCCGCGGCGGTGTTCGCGCGCGGTGTGTTCGTGCTCGAGGAGCCGGCGCGGCGCGAGGCGGGTGAACCGGTCGCGCTGGCCCGCATCGTCGCCTCGGCGCCGTCCCTGCCGCTCGGGGCGCGGGTGCGCCTGCGGCTGCCGCACGGCTGCTCCGCCGACTGGGGCGACACCGTGCACGCGCTGGTGCGGCTCGAGCGCTTCGCGGGCCAGCGCAATCCCGGCGGCTTCGACGCGGGTCGCGCGGCGGCCTCGGCGGGAGCGGTCGCGCTCGGGAGCGCCTACGGAGCGCTCGTGCGTCCGGCCCGCGGCCTCGTGAGCGTGCCGATTCGGCTGGCCATGCGCGTTCGTCGCGCGATCGAAGCGGCGCTGGAGAAGGGCGCGAGCGCCGGCGCCCGGGAACTGGCGGCTCCACTCCTCTTCGGCGATCGCAGCGCGATGACGCCGGAGACGGACGCACGCCTGCGCGGCGCGGGACTCGTCCACCTGCTGGCGCTCTCGGGACTGCACGTCGTCTGGCTGGCCGCGGTGGTGCGCGGTGGCGTCGCCGCGCTGCGTGGGGGCCTGGCCGCCCGGGCCCTCGCGGGCGCGGCGTGCGCGCTCGGCTACGCGCTGCTCGCCGGCCCGCTGCCGTCGCTGCTGCGCGCCTGCGCCGGCGAGTGCGCGGCGGCGGCGGCGCGGCTGACGCAGCGCGCGCTCGATCCGCTGCAGGCGTTGTCCCTTTCGGCCTTCGCCCTGCTCGCGATGCGGCCCGGCTGGGCCGACGATCTCGGCTTCCAGCTCTCGTGCGCGGCGACGCTCGGGCTCGTCACGTTCTCCGATCCGCTGCTCGCGCCGCTCGAGCGCCGGCCGCGCGCCCGGGCGCTGGCCGTGCCGGTCGCGACGACGCTGGCCGCGCAGCTGGCCGCGCTGCCGCTGCTCGTCTCGCGCTTTCACGCGCTGCCCTGGACGGGCGTCGCCGCGAATCTCGCCGCGGTGCCCGTTTCGGAGCTGCTGCTCGCCGCGGCCTGGCTCGGTGGAGCGCTCGAGGCTGCGCTGCCGGGAACGGGGACGATCTTCCTGCGCGCGTGCGAGCCGCTCGCCGGCGCCCTGCAGGCGATCGCGGCGTTCGCTTCCTCGCCGAGGCTCGCGCTGCTTCCCTGCGGAGGGAACCCCGCGTTGCCGCCGCTCGCGGCCGCGTCGGTGGCCCTGCTCGCCCTCGCGTTGCCGGCCGCACGCCCGCTGGACGCCGGGCTCCGGGGGCGTTCGCACGCGCGCAGCGTCGTGGCGCGTCTCGGCGCGCTGCTGCTGGCCGTGGCGCTGACGGGCTGGTTGTTCGCGGCGCCGCTTGCGCCGCCGCCCGGCCGCTGGTGGCTGGTCGCGGTGGATGTGGGGCAGGGCGACGCGCTGGCGATCGCCTCGGAGGGTCGCTGGTGGCTCGTGGATGCCGGGCCGAGGACGGCGCGCTGGGACGCGGGCGAGGGGAGCGTGCTGCCCTTCCTGCGCTGGGCGGGTGTGCGAAGACTGGAGCGACTGGTCGTGACCCACGACGACGGGGATCACACCGGCGGCGCACCGGCCGTGAGGCGATCGCTGCTCGTGAAGGAAACGCTGGCGCCCTGCGAGCGACCCGGGGTGCGCGGTCCGGCATGGCGCTTCGCGGCGCGCACGCTGGCGCGCGGCGACGAACTGCCCGGGACGCCGGCCTTCCGCGTGCTCTGGCCGCCGCGAGCCGGGGCGGCGGACGAAGCCCTCGCGCGTCGCGGCGACAACGCGGCCGCGCTCGTCCTCGAGATCGGCGAGGGGCGTGGTCGTGCGCTGCTGGCGTCCGATGCCGACAGCCTGGTCGAGACGGTGCTCGCCTGCGTCCCCGTGGTGGCGGTGCTCAAGGCGGGGCACCACGGCTCGGGCAGCTCCACCGGTTCCGCGCTTCTCTCGCGGATTCGGCCGGCGCGCGCGCTGCTCTCGGTCGGTCGAAGAAATGCCTACGGTCACCCGGATGCCGGGGTGCTGGCGCGCCTCGCGCGGATCGGAGCCGTGGTGGACCGGACTGATCGCGGCGGCGCGGTCTGGTACGAACTCTCGGCGGCGGGCGTGCGCAGGCTCGACTGGCGACAGGGCGCGCCGGCTCGTGGCGCACCCGATCCCGCACGGCGGGTCGCGGTCCGTCCCGATCCGCGGCGATGAGCGTGCGCACGCGGCCCTCCTTGCCGGTGCGAGCGCCGTCACGCTAGATTGCGGCGTGCCCGCCTCCAGCCCGGTCCGCATCGCCGTTTTCGCTTCCGGCAACGGCTCCAACTTCGAGGCCCTCGCCGCCGCCGCCCGGCGCGGCGAACTGGGCGGCACGATCGTGGCGCTGCTCAGCGACAACGCCCACGCGCCGGTCCTCGAGCGCGCCCGGCGCCTGGGCATCGAGGCGCTGACGCCGCCCACGGGGTCCTTCCGCACGCGTCTCGAGGACGAACGCCCGTGGCTCGAAGCGCTCGCGCAGCGCGACATCAGCCTCGTGCTGCTCGCGGGTTTCATGCGGCGCCTGCACGCGCCGATGCTCACGGCGTACGCCCGACGGTTGCTCAACATTCACCCTTCGCTGCTGCCGGCGTTTCCGGGGTTGGACGCGATCGGCCGTGCGTGGCGCCAGGGCGTCAGCGTGACGGGCTGCACGGTGCACCTGGTCGAGGACGCGCTCGACGCCGGCCCGATCGTGGCGCAGGCGAAGGTCGCGGTGGTCCAGGGGGAGAGCCTCGAATCGCTGGAGGCCCGGATTCACGAGGCGGAGCACTCCCTGTACCCGCGGGCCGTGCGCCGGTTTCTCGGCGAACCGTGGACCGTCGCCGACGGCCGGCTCGTCTTTCACGCGAAGGAAGCGGCGCATGAGTGAGTCGGACAGGGGTTTGGCTCCAGCGCTTGAAGCGGTCTTCTTCGATGCCGGCGGCACGCTCGTGCGCATCGATTTCGAGTGGATCGGCGAAATGCTTCGCGGGCTGGGCGTCGAGGCGGACGCCGAAGCCGTGCGCCGGGCGGAAGTTCGCGGGCGGCGCATGTACGACGAATCCGCCGCCCGACGCCGGCCGCGGGCGGGTGACGTGCCGCCGAACGCCGCCACGCTGGATGCGCTCGAGGCGTACTACGCCGGCATGCTGGAGGGGGCGGGCTGCCGGCATCCGTTGCTCGAGGAGGCGCTCGCCGCGGTGCACGCGCGCCAGGCTTCGGACGCGAAATTGTGGTCGCGGGCCAACGAAGGCGCGAGCGACGCGATCGCCGGGGTGCTCGCACTGGGCCTGCGTGCCGCGTGCATCAGCAACTCCGACGGACGCGCCGAGGAGCACCTCGTCGAGAGCGGGACGCGGACCGGGCTCGAGTTCGTGGTGGACTCGCAGATCGTGGGTGTCGAGAAGCCGGATCCGGAGATCTTCCGGATCGGCCTCGCGCGCATGGGCGTCCCCGCGGAGCGGGCGCTGTACGTGGGCGATCTCCGCTCGGTGGACGAGGCGGGCGCCCGCGCGGCCGGAATGCACTTCGTACTTCTCGACCCGTTCGGCGATTATGCCGGTGGTTCGGTCCCGAGCATCCCGTCGATCGGCCGGCTGCCGCGACACCTGAGCGAACGTTTCGCCACACCTGCCGGCAGCGACCCGGTTCCCTGAGCAGCGCGATCACCTGAACGGCCGTCCCGCGAGGCGGCGGGAGGAGAACGTGAACGACATCGCCCCCATCGCCGTTGCCCCCGAAGTCCTCGAAGTCCGCAATGCCGTGCCGGACGTCGAGGTTCCCGGCGCGAAGCTTTTCCGGCGCGGCAAGGTCCGGACCGTCTACGAGGCGGGACCCGACCACTTCGTGATCGTGGCGAGCGACCGCCTGTCGGCGTACGACTCGATCCTGCCGACGCCCATTCCGGGCAAGGGCGCGATTCTCTCGCTCATCAGCGCGTTCTGGATGAAGCATCTCGCCAGCGCCCGGCCCCATCACCTGGTCTCGGACGACGCGGCGATGTTTCCGTCCCCCTTTCGCGAGCACGCCGCGCGGCTGCAGGGGCGCGGCCAGCTCGTGCGGCGCGCCCAGCGCATCGACATCGAGTGCGTGGTTCGCGGCTACCTGACGGGCAGCGGCTGGAAGGAGTACCAGCGTTCCCGAAGCGTCTGCGGAATCGCGCTGCCCGCGGGCCTGCGCGACGGCGCGAAGCTCGAACCGGCGATCTTCACGCCGGCGACCAAGAACGACACCGGCCACGACGAGAACATTTCGTTCGAGACCCTGTGCGGGATCACCGGTCGCGCGACCGCCGAAGCGCTGCGCACGCGAAGCCTGGCCCTCTACGAGGAAGCGCGGCGCTGGGCGTGGGACCGGGGCCTGGTGCTCGCCGACACCAAGTTCGAGTTCGGCCGCGTGGACGGGCAGCTGACCCTGATCGACGAAGCGCTCTCGCCCGACTCGTCGCGCTACTGGGACCGGACGGAGTACGAGGCCGGCCAGCTCCTGAGCTTCGACAAGCAGTACGTGCGCGACTGGCTCGACCGCAGCGGCTGGAATCACGAGCCGCCGGCTCCCGTGCTGCCCGCCGAAGTGGTGGAGAAGACGCAGGAACGCTACCTCGAGGCGATTCGCAGGTTGTCGGGAGGGCCTCGATGAACGGTCCGTCGCCGCGGCCGGCCGCGCCGCGGACCGCGACGCCGGGATGGCCGCGCGCGGCGCTGCTGTCGCTGTCGGACAAGTCGGGGGCCGTGGCGTTCGCGCGCGCACTGGCCGGGGGAGGCACCCGTCTGCTCGCGAGCGACGGCACCGCGGCGCATCTGCGGGAGGCGGGCGTCGAAGTCACCGCGGTGGAGCAGTGGACCGGTTTTCCGGAGATGCTCGGCGGGCGGGTGAAGACCCTGCACCCTCACGTCCACGCGCCGATCCTGGCGCGGCGCGATCGGCCGGAGGATCTCGCGGCGCTGGCGGCGCGCGGGCTCGAACCCATCGACCTCGTGGCGGTGACCCTGTACCCCTTCGAGGAACGCGCCGCGCCGCTCGAGGACGCCGGCATGATCGAGGAAATCGACATCGGGGGCGTGGCGCTGCTGCGTGCCGCGGCCAAGAACCACGAGGGAGTGATCGTGGTCCACGACGTCGCGCAGTACACCGAGGTGCTGGAGTCGCTCGCGCGCGGCGTGACCGCGGAGGACCGCCGCCGCTGGGCGCTCGGCGGGTTCACGCGGACGGCCCGCTACGACGGCGCGATCGCCGCCGAGCTCGCGCGCCGCCTCGGACCGCCCGGCGAACCCCCGGCGACGCACGCACTCGTGCTCGAGCGCGCGCGGACGCTTCGCTACGGCGAGAATCCGCACCAGGTCGCGGCGCTGTACGCGCGCGGCGGCACGTTGCACGAGCTGTCCGCCTGGCGCGAAGGCAAGGAACTCTCGTACAACAACCTGCTCGACCTGGAGGCGGCGGTCTCCCTCGTCTGGCGCTTCGAACGCCCCGCCTGCGTGATCGTCAAGCACAACCAGCCCTGCGGCGTGGCGTGCGCCGACACGCTCGAGGACGCCTATTCGCTGGCCCGCGACGCGGACTCCCTGTCGTCGTTCGGCGGCATCGTGGCCTTCAACCGCACGCTCGACGAGGCGACGGCGCGGGCGCTGCACGACCAGTTCGTCGAGTGTATCGCCTTCCCCGGGATCGAGCCCGCGGCCGACGCGGCGCTGCGCGGCAAGAAGAACGCCCGCCTGCTGCGTCTGACGGCGGCAGACCTGGCCTGCGCCGATCCATGGGCCGTGCGGCTCGTCGGCCCGTGGGCCCTGCTCCAGCGGGGCGAACCCGGCGCGCCGCCTCCGTGGCGCACGGTCACGCGGCGCGCTCCGGACCGCGAGGAGTCGGAGTCGCTGCGGTTCGCCTGGGAAGTGTGCGCCGCGGCGCGTTCGAACGCCGTCGTGCTGGCGCGCGGCGAGGAGCTCATCGGCCTCGGCAGCGGCCAGACCTCGCGCGTGGATGCGGTGGACGTCGCGCTCATGAAGGCGCGCCGCGCCGGGCACGACGTGCACGGCGTGGTGCTGGCGAGCGACGGCTTCTTCCCGTTCGCGGACAGCGTCACGCATGCGGCCGAGGCGGGGATTCTCGCGATCGTCCAGCCGGGCGGTTCGGTGCGCGACGCCGAGGTGATCGCCGAAGCCGACCGGCTCGGCGTGGCCATGGTGTTCACCGATCGCAGGACGTTCCGCCATTGAGCGGCCGCGCCCGGGTGGCGGCCAAGCAGACGACCCGGAAGCCCGCCGCCGCGAAGCGCACGGGCCCCGCGAGGAAGGCCTGAGCCGATGAGTCGGGAAATCGTTCTGATCCTCGATTTCGGTTCGCAGTACACCCAGCTCATCGCCCGGCGCGTGCGCGAACTGGGCGTCTACTCGGAGATCGTGCCCGGCACCACGCCGCTCGGGGCCATCCGCGCGAAGCGGCCCTCGGCGATCGTCCTCTCGGGTTCACCCGCGAGCGGCTACCGCGCCGAGGCGCCCATGCCGGACGCCGGAATCTTCGCGCTCGGCAAGCCGCTGCTCGGCATCTGCTACGGCTTCCAGGTGACGCAGCAGCTCATGGGAGGTGAGGTCGCGAAGGCGAAACACGCCGAGTACGGCGTCGCGACGTTCGTCCTGGACCGGAGCTCGCCGCTCTTCGCCGGCGTGCCGAAGCGTTTCCGGGCGTGGATGAGCCACGGCGACGAGGTGAAGTCGCTCGGGCCGCGCTGGCAGAAGGTGGCGCACACCTCGAACTGCGCCTTCGCGGCGGCGCGCCACGAGAAGCTGCCGTTCCACCTCATCCAGTTCCACCCCGAGGTGGTGCACTCGCCCTATGGGAAACGGGTGCTGCAGAACTTCCTCTTCAGAGTGGCGCGCCTGAAGGGTGGCTGGTCCATGAAGAACTTCGTGCGCGAGGCGGTCCGCGACGTCCGCGCGCAGGTGGGAGGGGGACGGGTCCTGTGCGGCCTTTCGGGCGGCGTGGACTCCACCGTCGCCGCGACGCTCATTCACCGCGCGATCGGCGACCGGCTGACGTGCGTGCTCGTGGACCACGGGCTGATGCGCGAGGACGAAGCCGCCGAGGTGTGGCGCGAACTGGGGGAGAAGCGCCACCTGAACCTGCGGGTCGTGAATGCGCAGGCGCGGTTCCTCGACAAGCTCGCCGGTGTCGCCGATCCCGAGCGCAAGCGCAAGATCATCGGCAACGAGTTCGTGGCCGTCTTCGAGGAGGAATCGAAGCGTATCGGCGAGGTGAACTTCCTCGCCCAGGGCACGCTCTACCCGGACGTCATCGAGTCCGCCTCGGCGGGGCACGGCTCGCAGGTCATCAAGTCGCACCACAACGTCGGCGGCCTGCCGGAGTGGATGACGCTCGAGCTGGTGGAGCCGCTCAAGTGGCTGTTCAAGGACGAGGTCCGCGCGCTGGGCCGCGAGCTGGGACTGCCCGCGCACCTCGTGGACCGCCACCCGTTCCCGGGGCCCGGACTCGCGGTGCGCATCCTCGGTCCGGTGAACGGGGCCGACCTCGAGATCGTGCGCCGGGCCGACGCCATCTATATGGAGGAACTGCGGCGCGCGAAGTGGTACGCCCGCACCTGGCAGGCGTTCGCCGTGCTCCTGCCGGTCTCGACCGTCGGCGTCAAGGGTGACGAGCGCTCCTACGAGAAGGTGATCGCGCTGCGCGCGGTGAACAGCGTGGACGGCATGACCGCCGACTGGACGCGCCTGCCGCCCGCACTGCTCGCGCGCATCGCCAGCCGCATCGCCAACGAGGTGCGCGGCGTCAACCGCGTCGTCTTCGACGTGACCAGCAAGCCGCCGGCGACGATCGAGTGGGAGTGAACCGGGGGGCCCGGGTTCGCACCACGCGCGGCGTGTTGTGGGTCGCGTTGCTGGCGCTGACAGCCGCCCCGGATGCGGGAGCGGCGGCGTGGTGGCCGCGGCTCGAAGGCGGCCGGGTGCGCTGGTGCGAGCGGGCCTGCCTGCCCGACCCGTCGCCCGGCGGCGGCACCGGGTCCCCTCGCGACACGCTCGCCCACGACCCGGGCCGCGTGCTGGCCGCCTCGGGGGACACGCTCGGTGCCTGGGCCGCGCGGGCCGCCGATGCGCTCGTTCCCGCGGTCGCGCTGCGCGAGTACGCGCGCGCCTGCCTCGCGCGCGGCCTCGAGGCGCGCGCCGACTCGGTGCTCGCTTCGCCCCGGCTGGCCGCCTCACCGTGGGCCTGGGACGCCGTGCGGGCACGCGCCGAGCTGGCCGTCGCGAGAGGCGACACGGTGCTTGCGGACTCGCTGCTTTCGAGTGCGGCGACGGCTCTCTGGCCCGATGGCGAGCGCGCGGCCCTGTCGCTGTCGCGGGCACGGCTCTCGGCGGCGCGCGGAGACCCCGAACGCGCCGCGGACATCGCCCGGGCCACGCTTCGGCGGTACCCGGCGCTGGGACCCTCCGGCGGTGCGCTCGCCCTGCTCGACTCCCTCGCCCGCTCACGCGGCGAGTCGCTCGCCGTCGCCGACGAACGCGCCGGCGCCGAGTCCGAGGTGCTGCGTGGCGCGCGCGGCTCGGCCCTCCGGCGCCTGCGCCACCTGCGGGCGCGAGTCGAGCCGGCCGAACGCTGGCAGACGACGCTGCGGCTGGCCGAAGTGCTGCGCGGCGCGCGGCAGCCGCGGAGCGCGTTCGCCGCCGCCGAGAGCGCCGCGGCGCACGCGCCGCCTGGCCTGCCGCGCCTGCGCGTCGCGCTCGAGCGCGCGCGCGCCCTGCGCGACGCGGGGGCGACCGACTCGGCGCTCTCGGCGTTCGCGTCCATCGGCCGATCGGACGGACCGGACGGGCTGCGATCCACCGCCTGGTGGGAGGCGGCGAGGGAAGCCGAGGACCAAAGCCGCTGGACCGTGGCCCTGGCGGGGCTGCGCGAGGTGGCACGGCTCGGCGGTTCGCGCGCGGACGAGGCCTGCGTGCGCGCCGGCCTTGCGGAGTTCGCACGCGGCGAGCGGGACTCGGCGCGCAGCTGGTGGCGCCGCTCGCGCTCGGAAGCGGCGCGGTTCTGGCTCGGCGTGGCCCTGCGGAGTGACGAGCGCACGACCGGCGATTCCCTGCTGGCGACCGTGGCGATCCTGCCGGGTTACTCGTTCTACCGCTCCGCGGCTCGCGAGACCCTCGGGGTCACCGGCTGGAGGCACACCGTGGCGGAGCCGGTGGCGGCGGATTCGGGGGCCGGGCTCGTGCGCTGGGACGACGCCTGGGGCCTCGGCGACGACGAGATGCGCGAGCTGGCGGCCAAGCTCGCCGGCCACGAACCGGCGCCCGCGGAGTGGCTGGACGCCGCCGGTCGCGCCTTCCGTCTCGGACGAACCGCGCAGGGCACCCGCTGGGCGGAACGCGCGTTCACGGCCGCGAGCGAGTCGCGCGACGACAGCCTCGCGTGGGCCATCGCGCCGTGGGCCTATCCACCGGCGTTCGAATCCGAGGTCGCCGCCGCGGAGTCGCTCGGCATCGAGCGCGCGCTGCTCTGGGCGCTGCTGCGGCAGGAGAGCCGCTTCGACCCGCGCGCCCGCTCGCGAAGCGACGCGCTGGGCCTGGCGCAGCTCAAGCTCTCGACCGCGGGGGACGTCGCACGCTGGCTCCGGGAGCCGCAGCCGACCGAAGCCGGCCTGTTCGCGCCGGACACCTCGATTCGCTTCGGCGCGCGCTATCTGGCGCGCCTGCGCGAACGCTTCGGCGACCGGGACGCGGTCGCGCTCGCCGCCTACAACGCCGGTCCCTCCACGATCCGGCGCGACTGGCGCGAACTGATCGAACGCGGGGGCGAGGCGCTGTTCGCGGAGTTCGCTTCGAACTCGGACTCCCAGGACTACGCGCGCCGCATCCTCGGCTTCCGCCAGGCCTACCGCGAACTTCGCCCGACGTCCGCTCCTTAAGGATGCCCGCCGGTCCGGCGGACGCACGCCCCGAGAGCGCACCTCGGCGGCGCGGCGCGGACGCGCCCGTTCGCCCGCGCGCCGCGCGGATCCCGCCACCGCTGGCGGTGCGGGATTGCGACGGGCTAAGGTTCCGGCGTGCACGAGCCCACGCCCGCCCCCGTCGGACCGCTCGGGCCTCTGCGTTCACCGCAGTGGCTCTCCGAGGCGCGCCGCAAGGCGATCCACCTCTGCTTCCTGGTCCTGCCGCTCGACCTGCTGCACGAGGTGCTGCCGTGGCCGCGCGGGCGCAAGCAGTTCGAACTGCTGTTCATCGCGCTCACCGCCGGCGCGGTGGCGCTCGACCTGCTGCGCCTGCACGAGGATCGCGTGCGCCGGTTCTTCCGTCAGTTCCTCGGGGAGCTGATCCGCGAGCACGAGCGCTTCAGCCTTCTCGGTTCGACCTACCTGCTGCTCGCCTCGTTGCTGGCGATCGAAATCTTCTCCCAGCCGGTCGCCGCGGCTGCGCTCGGATTCACCGTGCTCGGCGACGCGATGGGCGCGCTCGTCGGGCGCGGCTGGGGACGCCACCGCGTCTTCAACAAGACGCTCGAGGGAGCGGCGGGCTGCTTTCTCGCGTGCCTCGCGTGGGCCGGCTACGTCAGCGCGGTCTCGCCGCTCACGCTTCCGGTGCTGGTGGCGGGCGCGCTCGCGGCGACCCTCGTCGAGATCCTGCCGATCCCGCTGGACGACAACCTCGGCATCACCCTCGCGGCCGGCTACACCATGAAGCTCATGGCCGGCTGAAGGGCCGCCGGAAAGGCCCGCAAGTCCGGCGCCGCGGGGGCCGATAACCCGGCCGAAATGTCCCCATCCGACGCTTCGCCGATCGCGCCGATCGCGCGCGCCCTGCAGCTTTCCGACCAGGGCCGTTTCGCCGAGGCCGTCGAGTGCCTCGCCCGCGGGCTCGAGGCGGTGGGAGGACCGGACGAGGTGCAGCGCTACGCCACCGCGCTCGGCGAGCTCGCCGGCGCTTCGGAGACCGCCGGACACCCGGAGGTCGCCCTGCGGGCGCTCGAAATCGCGACCCAGGTCGTCGAATGGGCGGACTACTGGTGCCAGCTCGGCTGCCTGCGAATGCAGCGCGGGCGGCGGGCCGAGGCGCGAAGGGCGTTCGAGCGCGCCCTCGCCATCAACCCGCGCTACCGGCGCGCCGCCGTCGAGCGCGCGCTGCTCGACGCGCGCGAGGGACGGATCGGCGAGGCGCTCGAAACGCTGCGGGTGCTTGCCGGCGAAGGCAGGGTCGCCGAACCGGGGACCTTCCAGCAGGGTCTCGAGCGGCTCGGCCGCGCCGACTTCGACGACGCGGCGCCGCTGCTGCACGAGGCTCTGGACGCGGGGGACCGCTGGCTCGACGCGCAGATGCAGCGCTATCAGGAACTGCTGCTGCTCCCGGACCCGGCACGTGCGCTGGAACAACTCCGTACGGCGGCGCTCGAGCGGCCCAACTACCCGGACCTGCACCTGCTCCTCGGCGCGCACGAACTGCAGCAGGGAGCACTCGACGACGCGATCGAGTCGCTGGCCCGGGCGCTGGAGCTGAACCCGTCGTTCCACGCGGCACGCATCGAGCTGGCCCGTGCCCTCGAGGCGGTGGGCCAGACCCCGCAGGCGCTCGACCAGATCGCCCTGGTGCTGGAGTGCGAGCCGACCCACTCCGCGGCGCGCCAGCTTCACGATCAGTTGACGTCCCGGCGACCGAACGCCCGCGCCCGCGCCGAGTCCGCCTCCGAACGGTCTTGACCCTGCCGCTCCGCGAGGAGCACCCTGCGTCTCGGGTCCGGGCGAACTCCCGTCGATTTTCCGCACAGGAGGGTCCCCCACATGGCGCGTGGCACCGTCAAGTGGTTCAGTGACCAGAAGGGCTACGGGTTCATCACCGCGGAGGGCTCGGAGGAGTCCGAGGTGTTCGTCCACTTCTCGGCCATCGAGTGCCAGGGCTTCAAGACCCTGCACCCGGGCGAGACGGTGGAGTTCGAGTTGAAGCACGGCAAGCAGAGCACGGTCGAAGCCGCCCACGTCTTCAAAGTCTGAAAAATTCACCGCCCGCTGACCCCACGGCCCGGTGCTACGCACCGGGCCGCGCGTTTGCTCCCGGGGCTGCTTTTGCCCTCGGTTGACGCAGCCTCTATGCTCCGGCCCATGTTCGAGAGCCTTCTCAAGACCGTCTTCGGTTCCAAGCACGACCGCGAAATCCGGCGGGTCCGGCCCATCGTCGACGAAATCAACCGTTTCGACGGGGAGTGGAACGCCCTGTCCGACGAGCAGCTCCGGGACAAGACCGTCGAGTTCCGCCGCCGCCTGGCCGCCGGCGAGGATTCGCTGGACGACCTGCTTCCCGAGGCGTTTGCCGCCGTCAAACAGGCCTGCCGGCGCCAGTGCGGGCAGACCTGGGACGTCTGCGGGATCCCGATCCGCTGGGAAATGGTGCCCTACGACGTCCAGCTGATCGGCGGAATCATGCTGCACGAAGGCAAGATCGCCGAAATGGCGACCGGCGAGGGCAAGACCCTGGTCGCGACCCTTCCGATCTACCTGAACGCGCTCGCCGGTCGCGGCGTCCACCTCGTCACGGTCAACGACTACCTCGCCCGTCGTGACAGCCAGTGGATGGGACGCATCTACGAAGTGCTCGGTCTGACGGTGGGCTGCATCCAGAACCAGATGGATCCCGCGACGCGCCGCGAGCAGTACGCCCGCGACATCACGTACGGAACGAACAACGAGTTCGGCTTCGACTACCTGCGCGACAACATGGCCGTGCGCCCCGAGCACAAGGTGCAGCGCGGCTTCGCCTACGCGATCGTGGACGAGGTGGACTCGGTGCTGATCGACGAGGCGCGCACCCCGCTCATCATCTCGGGGCCGGTGGACGCCGGCGACCAGGGCTTCGACGAGCTCAAGCCGCTCGTCGAACGGGTCGTCCGTGCCCAGCAGCAGTGGGTGACGACGGCGATGGCGGACGCCGAGAGGCTGCTCCAGGACCCCAAGTCGGAGTGGGACGCGAGCGTCAAGCTGCTCCAGCTCCAGCGCGCGGCGCCCAAGCACAAGCGCTTCATGAAGCTGCTTTCGGAGCAGCCGGGCCTCAAGAAGCTGATCGTCCGTGCCGAGCTCGAGTACCTGCGCGACAAGCGCCTGCACGAGCTGGACGAGGAGCTGCTCTACACGATCGACGAAAAGTCGCGGAACGTGGACCTGCTCGAGAAGGGCCGCGCGCTGATGACGCCGTCGGATCCGGAGAAGTTCGTCGTGCCGGACCTGACCGCGCAACTCGCCGAGCTCGAGGGACGCGAGGACCTCGAGCCCGACCAGCGCGTGGCCGAGCGCGACGCGATCTACCGCGCCTACGGCGAGAAGAACGAGAAGATCCACAGCATCGGCGCGCTGCTCAAGGCCTACTCCCTGTACGAGAAGGACGTGGACTACGTCGTGCAGGACGGCAAGGTCATGATCGTGGACGAGTTCACCGGCCGCCTGATGCCCGGGCGCCGCTGGTCGGACGGCATCCACCAGGCCGTCGAGGCGAAGGAGAACGTGCACGTCGAGGGCGAGACCCAGACGCTCGCCACCATCACGCTGCAGAACTTCTTCCGCATGTACGAGAAGCTCGCGGGCATGACCGGCACGGCCGAGACCGAGGCGGGCGAGTTCTGGGAGATCTACAAGCTCGACGTGGCCGTGATCCCGACGAACAAGCCGATCCACCGCCAGGACGAGAACGACGTCGTCTACCGGACGAAGCGCGAGAAGTTCAAGGCCGTCATCGACGAGATCGCGGCCAGCCACGAGCGCGGCCAGCCGGTGCTGGTGGGCACGATCACCGTCGAGGTGAGCGAACTGCTGTCGCGCATGCTCAAGATCCGCGGCATCCGGCACAACGTGCTGAACGCGAAGTTCCACCAGCAGGAGGCCGAGATCGTCGCCGGCGCGGGCCAGCAGGGCGCCGTGACCATCGCGACCAACATGGCCGGCCGCGGTACCGACATCAAGCTCGGCGCCGGCGTGCCCGAACTCGGGGGGCTGCACATCGTCGGCACCGAACGCCACGAGTCGCGGCGCATCGACCGGCAGCTGCGCGGCCGCTCGGGCCGCCAGGGAGACCCGGGCTCGTCGAGGTTCTTCCTGTCGCTCGAGGACGACCTCATGCGTCTGTTCGGCGCCGAGAGGATCGCCGGGCTGATGGAGAAGATGGGGGTCGAGGAGGGCGAGGTCATCGAGCACGGCCTCGTGACCGCCTCGATCGGCCGCGCGCAGAAGCGCGTCGAGGCGCACAATTTCGGCATCCGGAAGCACCTGCTCGAGTACGACAACGTGATGAACAAGCAGCGCGAGGAGGTCTACCGCCAGCGCAACGAGGCGCTCATGAGCGAGGACATCAGCGCGCGGGTGCTCGAGGACGTGCAGGAGGTGGTCGCCGACCGCGTGGACCGCTTCACCGGCGCGGGCAAGACGCACCGCGACGAATGGAACCTGCGCGGCCTCGCCGACGAGCTGGCCTATCTGCTGATGACGCCCGTTTCGTCCGAGGAGCTCGAGGGGGAGCGGCACGAGGACGTGCTCGAGGCGGCGTTGCGCGTCGCCGAGCGCGGCTACCGCGCGCGCGAGGCCGAGTTCACGCCGCGGATCACGCGCGAGCTCGAGCGGCATCTGTACCTCTACACCCTCGACGAGCGCTGGCGGGAGCACCTTCACGAGCTCGACAATCTGAAGGGTGGAATCGGCCTGCGCGCCTACGGGCAGCGGGACCCTCTCGTCGAGTACAAGCGGGAGGCGTTCACCACCTTCGAGACGATGATGGGCGAGACGCGGGAGGAGTTCGTTCAGCGCTTCTTCCGCGTGCAGCTTCAGCCGGCGGCCGCGCAGGAGGTGATCGACGAGGCTCCGCCGCCGCCCCGGCAGATGGTGGCGCGGCACGCCGAGACGCAGGCGTTCGGCGGCGGCCCCGAGCCCGAAGCTCCGGGCGACGCGCCCGCGGCGCCCGTCGAGCGGGTCGCGGCGCAGCCCGTCCGCAACGCTCCGCGTGTCGGGCGCAACGACCCGTGCTGGTGCGGGAGCGGCAGGAAGTACAAGAAGTGCCACATGCCCATTGACGAAGGCGTGGAGAGCGGGACATGAGCCAACACACCGGACCGGACGACGTCGGACGCCTGCTGCGCCTGCTGTGCGACAAGCTCGAGGATCACCTGGAGGGCGACGATCTGGCGCTGGAGACGCTGGGTGAGGCGCTTGAGGAAGGTGGCTTCAGCTCCGAGGACGTGATGTCGGCCGTGCTCGCGATCCGCTGCATCGTGAACGGAGGGGAGCCGGCGGGCTGGGTCGCCGGCGCGCCCGGACGTCATGCGGCCCGCGTGTTGAACGCCGAGGAACGGGAATCGCTGAGCACCGAGGCGTGGGGCTACCTGCTCGACCTGCGGCTGCAGGGCACCCTGGACTCGGAGCAGTTCGAGCGCGTGCTCGAATCGCTGACGGCCAGCGGAGTCCGTCCGGTCAGCGTCGAGCACGCGCGGGACGTGGCGGCGCGTATCGCGCTCGATCACGCGACGGCAGGCGGCAACGGGGAGACGGGGCATGGCGACGTCGAAGTCGCGCACTGACGGCGGCGGCCGCAAGCGCGCCACGAAGACCACGGCCAGGCGGAGCAGGCCTGCGACGGCTTCCGCGGCTCCGGAGCCCGAAAAGCGCCCGGCATCCGGCAAGAGCGCCACCGCCGGGAAGAGCGCGGCCGCCGGGAGAACCGCGGCCGCCGGGAAGCGCGCGGCCGCCGGGCAACGTTCGGTGCCGCGCACGCGAGCCAAGGCGCCGGCCGCGGTGCGACGCAAGGCGGCCGGTCGGGACTCCGCGCCCGAAGCGGACGCGCCCATCGACGAGGCCGAGCTCGAGGCGACATTCGGCAGCAAGGCCGAGGGCAAGAACCTGGTCGTCGTCGAGTCGCCGACCAAGTCGAAGACGCTGAACAAATTTCTCGGCCGCGACTTCTTCGTGCTCGCCTCGAACGGCCACGTCATGGACCTGCCCAAGAGCAAGCTGGGCGTGGACCTCGACAACGACTTCGCCCCGCAGTACGAGCCGATTCCGAGCAAGCGGCAGGTCGTCGCCCGGCTCAGGGCCGCCGCCCGGCGCGCCGCCAACATCTATCTCGCGCCCGACCCGGACCGCGAGGGCGAGGCGATCGCGTGTCACCTCGCCGACCTGCTCAAGGGCACGAAGCGCCCCATCCGGCGGCTGACGTTCAACGAGATCACCCAGCGGGCCGTGACCGACGCGCTCGCGCACCCCCGCGATCTCGACCGGAACCTGTACAACGCCCAGCAGGGCCGGCGCGTCCTCGACCGCCTGGTGGGTTACAAGGTCAGCCCGTTCGTGTGGAACACGGTCAAGTACGGCCTGTCGGCCGGCCGCGTGCAGAGCGTCGCCCTGCGCCTAATCGTGGAGCGCGAGAAGGAGCGCCTGGCGTTCGTCCCCGAGGAGTACTGGACCCTCGACGTGGACTACGAAACGCCGCAGGGCGAGCGCTTCACCGCGCGGCTCACGCGCGTGGACGGCGAGAAGCTCGAGAAGGACCAGCTGCGCGGCGCCGGGGCGGGCGAGCGCGCGGCCGCGCTCGCGGACGAGCTGCGCGGCGCCGCCGCGCGCATCACCGGGATCGAGACGAAGCCGCGGTCCAAGGGCGCGGTGCCGCCGTTCAACACCAGCGCGCTGCAGCAGGCCGCTTCGAACCGGCACGGCTTCACCAGCCAGCGCACCATGCAGATCGCGCAGAAGCTGTACGAGGGCATCGAGGTGAAGGGGCAGGGGAGCGTCGGGCTCATCACCTACATGCGCACCGACTCCTTCCGGCTCTCCGACGAGGCGCTGGCGGAAACGCGCGGCTGGCTCGGACGCGAGTTCGGCCCGGAGTACGTGCCCGCGAAGCCGAACTTCTACCGCAGCAAGAAGGGGGCGCAGGAGGCGCATGAGGCGATCCGCCCCTCGTCCATCGAGCGGACGCCCGCTTCGCTACGGCCGTTCCTCACCGACGAGCAGTTCAAGCTCTACGACCTGATCTGGAAGCGCGCGGTCGCCTCGCAGGCGACCCCGGCCGAGTACGACGCGACCAGCGTCGAGATCGAGGCCGGCCGTCTCGGCCTGCGCGCCGCGGGCAGCGTGCTGCGCTTTCCGGGCTGGCTCAAGGTCTACGGGCGCGACGAGGAGGACGAGGCCGAGGAGGGCCGCCTGCCGGCGCTCGAATCCGGCACGCCGCTGCACGTCGCGGGCGAGGCGACCGCCGGCGGGACGCTCGCTCCGGACGCCGACGCCGTGCCGGAGTCGCCGGTGCGCGCCGACCAGCACTTCACGCAGCCGCCTCCGCGCTACACCGACGCTTCGCTCGTCAAGGCGCTCGAGGAGGAGAACATCGGCCGGCCGAGCACCTACGCCACGATCGTCTCGACGATCACGCGTCGCGACTACGTCGAGCGCGAGGGCCGTTCGCTCAAGCCCACCGATCTCGGCATCCTCGTCACCGACCTGCTGGTCGAGCACTTCCCCGACGTCTTCAACCTCCGCTTCACGGCCGGGATGGAGGAGGAGCTGGACGAGGTCGAGGAAGGCAAGCGCGAGTGGCAGTCGGTCGTACGCGACCTGTGGACGCCCCTGTCGCGGGACCTCGAGCACCTGAAGGGCCGGACGAAGGAGATCAAGGCGGGACTGCAGAAGCCGACCGACATCGACTGCCCCTCGTGCGGCCGCAAGCTGGTCAAGAAGTTCGGACGCAACGGCGCGTTCCTCGCCTGCCCGGGTTACCCCGAGTGCAAGCACACGCAGCCGCTCGACGAGTCGGAGCTGCCGGTGCACGTCGAGGGCGAGTGTCCGGTGTGCGGCAGCAGCCTCGTCGCCCGCAACGGCCCGTACGGGCGGTACATCCACTGCATCCGCCGCCCCGAGTGCAAGTTCACCAAGCCGTTCACGCTCGGCGTGCGCTGCCCGAAGTGCGGCGAGGGCGAGATCGCCGAGAAGCGATCGAGGAAGGGCAAGACGTTCTTCTCGTGCACCCGCTTTCCGGCCTGCGACTACGCGCTGTGGGACCGGCCGCGGCCGACGCCGTGCCCGAGCTGCGGCGCGCCGTTCCTCGTCGAGAAGGTGAGCCGGGCCGGAACGAGCCTGCAGTGCCTGACCTGCAAGAGCCGCTTCCCGCTCGAGGCCGCGAGTGCGTGAGGAGCTGGACGCCTTCCTGCGCGAGCTTTCGGCGGCGCGGCGCGCCTCGCCGCACACCGTCGCGGGCTATCGCCGCGACCTGAACTGGCTGCTGGACTTTCTCGCCCGCGACGGCCGCCCGTTCGCGGCGTCCGCCGGCGGAGCCGCGGCCGACACTCCTCCGTCCCGCGAGCGACCGGTGCCGCGCGAGCGCTGGAATCGCGGGAATCTCGAGCGGGCGCAGCGCGAGCACTTCCGCACCGGTCACGCCGCGACGAGCACGGCGCGGGCGCTGGCGGCATGGCGCACCTTCGAGCGCTTCCTCGCCCGCAGGGACGGCGCGACGCCGCAGCCGGCGAAGGCCCTGCCCTCGCCGCGCAAGCCCGCCCGGCTTCCGCGCACGCTGCCGCAGGTGGAGCTGAACGACGCGCTCGACCGGTTGGCCGGCGCCGACGACGGGCTCGCGTTGCGGGACGGCGCGTTGCTCGAGCTGGCCTACTCCGCCGGCCTGCGCGTGTCGGAACTGGTGGGACTGAACCGGGGCGATCTCGACCGCGCCGGCCGGCTGCTGCGCGTGCGCGGCAAGGGCCGCCGCGAACGCATCGCGCCGCTCGGCCAGCGCGCCCTCGCGGCGCTCGACCGCTACCATCAGGCGGCGGGAGCGGCCTCGCGCCCTCCCGGCGAGCCGTTGTTCGCGGGCCGCGCCGGCCGGCTGTCGGTGCGCACCGTGCAGCGCGTCGTGGCGCGCCGGCTGTCACGGGCCGCCGCCGGGCTGGGCGTGACGCCGCATGCGCTGCGGCACTCGTTCGCGAGCCACCTGCTCGATGCGGGCGCCGACCTGCGCGCGATCCAGGAGTTGCTCGGCCACCGCTCGCTCGCCAGCACCCAGATCTACACCCACGTTTCGCGGCGCAAGCTGCGGGCGGCGTATGCGCAGGCCCATCCGCGGGCCTGAGGCGTCCGCGGCGCGGGCGCCGGCGATCGCGGCCCTGCTCGCGTTCCTGGCCCTGGCGGGCTGCGCGAAGAAGGCGCCGCCTTCGGGCGGGCCGCCGGACCTCGAGCCGCCGCGCGTCGTGTCCGTCTCGCCCGACTCGGGCTCGGCGGGCGTGCCACGCGACGTTCGCGTCTCGATCACGTTCAGCGAAGGCATGGAGCCGCGCGGCACGGGCGAGGCCGTCGAGTTCTCGCCGCCGCTCGAGATCCGGCAGCGCCGCTGGGCCGGGCGCACGCTCACGCTCGTGCCCGCGGAATCGCTGCGGGCCGATCACGCCTACACCCTGTTCATCGGCGGCAACGCGCGCGACCGCCACGGCAACAACCTCGCCGATCCCCGGACCATCGTCTTCACCACCGCGTCCACGTTTCCCGTCGGCAGCCTCGAGGGCCAGCTCGAGGCGGTCGGCTTCCAGGCACAGGGCACGCTGTTGTGGTGCTACCGCGACGGCCGGCAGCCGGACAGCACCGCCCGGGACTTCGACGCGCTGGGCGTCGTGGACCGCACCGGTTCCTTCCGGATCGCAGGGCTGGAGACCGGAGTCCCCTGGCGCGTCTGGGCGTTCGCCGACCTCAACCACAACCGCTCGCTCGAGCCCGGCAGCGACATCCTCGAACCGGCCGACACCGTCGTCACGCTGACTCCCGAACACCCCGCGGCGACCGGGATCCGCTTCAAGCTCGTCAACCAGCGCGCGCAGGGCCGCTTCGGGGGCGTGGTGGTGGACACCATCAGCAGCCAGGCGGGTTCGCTTCGGCTGATCGTGACGTCGGTTGCCGACACGACGCGGCGCCTGCTCTACGAAGTACCGCCCTCGGGCAGCTTCGACCTGCGCATGGATCCGGGGCTCTACCGGGTCCGCGCGTTCCGCGACCTCGACCGGAATCGCGCCTGGAAGCGCGACACCGAGCCCGCCAGCATCGAGGTGGAGGTGCGCATCCCGCCCGGCGGCGAGGTGCTCGGCAACACGTTCGTGCTCTTCCTCCATCGCGAGGCGCAGCCCGCCCCCGAACCGGAGCCGGAGCCCGCGCCGGAGAAGCGGCCGTGACGCTGCGCTTCGTGAAGATGCACGGTGCCGCGAACGATTTCGTCGTGCTCGACCATCGCGCACCCTTCCTGCCCGCGGACGCACGGGCGCTGTTCGCGCGGCTGTGCGACCGGCGCCGGGGCGTGGGCGCCGACGGCGTGCTGCTGCTCGAGAACGACCCGGAGCACGATTTCGCGATGCGCTATCACAACGCCGACGGGGGCGAGGCGGAGTTCTGCGGGAACGGAGCGCGCTGCATCGCCCGCTTCGCCCTGGACCTCGGGCTGGGCCGCGACGGAGCGGTGACGTTTCGCACGGCGGCCGGCGTCAAGAGCGCCCGGTCGGTGCCGGACGGCCGCATCGCGCTCGAGTTCGGACGTGTTTCGGACGGCGAGCGTGTGCGGCTCGAATCCGGCGGGCGGACGGTGGAGGGACGACTGGTCGGTGCCGGGGTGCCCCACCTGGTCGTGCCCGTCGCCGACGTCTCCGGCGTGCCCCTCGCCGAGGTGGCGCCGCCGCTGCGGCACCATGCGCGCTTCGCGCCGGCGGGCGCGAACGTGGACTTCGTCGCGCTGCGGCCCGACGGACGCTGCGCGATGCGGACCTACGAGAGGGGCGTCGAGGGCGAGACGCTGGCGTGCGGCAGCGGCGCGATCGCCAGCGCGCTGTGGGCGGTGCTGGACGCCGGCGCGCGCAGCCCGGTGACGGTGCGCACCGCCGGCGGCGACGACCTGGTCGTGCGGTTCGACTCCGGCCCCGGTGGCCGCGAGGCCACGCTCACCGGGCCGGCCGAGATCGCCTTCCGCGGCGAGTGGACGGACGCCCGGGGCTGAACGCGTCCGGCCGCGGGCGGCCCGCACGCCGCCGGTGCCGAATCCCCGAAAGTGCACTAGGATGCGCCTCGTCGCGGATGCTCCGCGATCCGTGCAGGAGGGGAGCGACGATGTTCGAAGGTCTTTCGGTGGCGATGGTGACGCCGTTTCGCGGCGGCGGGATCGATCGGGAAGCGACCGCGCGCCTGGTCGAGTGGATGATCGAAGGCGGTGTGCAGGGCCTGGTGGTGAGCGGCTCGACGGGAGAGGCCGCGACCTGCTCCGTCGAGGAGCGGCGCCAGCTCTGGGCGTTCGTCAAGGAGCGGGCCCGGGGACGTGTCTGGATCGTCGCCGGAACCGGAACGAACGCGACGGCCGACTCGATCACGCTTACGAAGCTCGCCGAAGAGGTCGGAATGGACGGCGCGATGGTCGTGACGCCGTACTACAACCGGCCGACGCCGAAGGGGCAGGCGGCGCACTTCACGGCCTGCGCGCGGGCGACGAAGCTGCCCGTCATCCTCTACAACGTCCCGGGGCGGACCGGCACGAACACGACGGCCGACGTGCTGGCGATGGTGCAGGACGTGCCGAACATCGTCGCCGTCAAGGAAGCTTCGGGCAGCCTCGACCAGATGTCGCAGGTGAAGACGCGCACGCGCTTCACGCTGCTCTCGGGCGACGACTCGCTGACGGTGCCGAGCATCGCGGTCGGCGGCGAGGGCGTCATCTCGGTCGTGGGGCAGCTCGTGCCGCGCGAGATGCGCGCGCTCACCGATCACGCGCGGGCCGGACGTTTCGCCGAGGCTCGCGCGGCGCACGAGCGGCTGGCGCCGATCTTCAAGGCGGCGTTCATCGAATCGAACCCCGGGCCCGCCAAGTTCCTGCTCTCGGAGATGGGGCTGATCGCCAATGAGCTTCGCCTGCCGCTCGTGCCCGTCGAGCCGGCGAGCGAGCGCGCGATCCTCGAAGCCGCGCGAGGCCTGGGTGTCGCGCTGGCCGGCGCGACCGCGCGCGCGTGATCCGTCTCGTCCTGGTCGGCGCGGCGGGCCGCATGGGGCGCGCGATCGAGGCCGCGGCCGAAGGCGCGGAGGATCTGCTGGTGGTTGCGCGTGTGGACCGCCCCGAGACGTTCACCGCCTCCGACGGCGTCTGGACCTCCGACCTCGGCTCCGTGCTCGAGCCCGGCATGGTCGTCGTCGAGTTCAGTTCGGCGGACATGGCCGCGAGCACCGCGGCGCTGTGCGCCGAGCGGGGTGCGGCGCTCGTCTCGGGCTCGACCGGGCTCTCGCCGGAACAGGAGTCCGCGATGCGCAGCGCGGGCGAACGGGTGGCGGTGCTGCGGGCCAGCAACTTCAGCGTCGGCGTCGCCGCCCTTCGCCGCGTGCTGGCGACCGCGCTCGCGGCCGTGCCGGGCTCGTGGGACGTGGAGATCGTGGAGCGTCACCATCGCCTCAAGAAGGACGCCCCCTCGGGGACGGCGCTGACGCTGGCCGACGACGTGCTCGCCGCGCGCGGGGCGGGCCGCGAGGCGCTGCGCTGCGGACGCGAAGGCGCCGTGGGGGCGAGACCCGCCGGTGAGGTGGGCGTGCATTCGGTGCGCGGCGGCACCTGGGTCGGCGACCACGCCGTCCTTCTGGCCGGCGAGGGCGAGTCGCTCGAACTTCGCCACGTGGCGCAGGACCGGGCGGCCTTCGCGCACGGCGCGCTGCTCGCGGCGCGCTTCGTCGCGCACGCCGCGCCCGGCAGGTATGGTATTGACGCGCTCCTGACCGGGCCGGCAACGACGTCCTGACCGCATCACCCTTCCGGAGACCCGCGTCCGCATGCGCCTCGCCTGCGCGGCCCTCACCGCGTTCCTGCTCGTCACCGCCATGCCGCGGGCGGGCGACGCCCAGGCCTTCGGCCAGAACAAGGTCCAGTATGAGCGCCTCGAATGGGCCGTGCTCGAGACGCCGCACCTCCGGCTCCACTACTACGCGCGGGAGGAAAGCCTGGCGCGGGCGCTGGTGGCGTTCGCCGAGAGCGTGACGGTCGAGTACGACCGGCGCTTCGCGATGAAGCCGCGCCGCAAGGTGCCGCTGCTCCTGTACTCGACGCACCACCTGTTCCAGCAGACGAACGCGACGCCGGAGATGCTGACCGAGTCGGTGGGCGGGTTGACCGAGCTCATCAAGGGCCGCGTGCTGGTGCCGCACAACGGCTCGTGGGCGCGGCTGCGCTGGGTGACACGGCACGAGCTGGCGCACGCCTACATGCTCGAGAAGTTCTCGCAGGTCATGAAGGCGCATCGCAAGCCGCCGGGCTGGCTGCCGCCGCTCTGGTACATCGAGGGCCTCGCCGAGTACTGCGGCACGACGTGGGACGCGGACGCCGAGGGCCTGCTGCGCGACCTGGTGGTCTCGCGCCTGGCGCTCCCGCTGACGCGCAGCGACGCCATCACCGGCTCGGTGCTCATGTACAAGGAGGGGCAGTCGTTCCTGCTGTGGCTGGCCGCGCGGCACGGGGACCGCGGGGTGTTCGAACTGCTGGACAACGCCTGGCGGGCGGAGGATTTCGAAACCTGTTTTCGCCTGACGTACGGCCGCGAACTGGCCGAGGCGGACGAGGAGTGGTTCGAGACCCTCCGGCGGCGCTACCTGCCGGCCGTGGCCAGCCGCGACCGGCCCTCCGACATCGCGCGGCCGTTCCGGCAGGACAGCCGCTTCAACCTCGGCGCGCGCGCGCTGCCCGCGCCGGCCTCGCCCGACACGGCGACGCGCTTCTGCTGGTTCGAGGTGAACGACGGCGCGGTGGACCTGATGCTGAGCGAGCCGGAGCCGAACGGCGGGCGCCGGACGCGCCGGCTGTTGCGCAGCGGCGGGACGCCGATGTTCGAGTCCTTCCACCTGTTCCAGAATCGTCCCGGGGTCTCGCGTTCGGGGCTGGTGGCGGTCTCGGCGCAGCAAGGTGGGCGCGACGCCATCCTCGTCCTCGATCCGCGCAGCGGCGACGTGCGCCGCGAGCTGCGCTTCCCGGAGCTGGTCTCGATTCACGATCCCAGCCCGGCGCCCGGCGACAGCGCCATCGTCTTCACCGCGCAGGACTACGGCGGGCGGAGCGACCTGTGGCGGGCCAGCTGGCACGACGACGACGTGAAGCTGGAGCGGCTCACGAACGACGACTTCGACGACCTCGACCCGGCGACCTCGCCCGACGGCGCGTGGGTCGCCTTCGCCTCCGACCGCTGCGACGAGGGCGGTCGCTACGCGCTCTACCGGCTGTCGCTGGCCGGGGGCGCTCCCGAAAGGCTGAGCTTCTCCGGGCGCGGCGACGACCGGCAGCCGGCGTGGTCCCGCGATGGCCGCTGGCTCGCGTTCCGCTCGACGCGCGACGGATCGAGCGACCTGTGGCTGCGATCGGCGACGCCGTCCCGCGAAGCGCGGAGGCTGACCCGGCTGCTCGGACCCGCGAGCGATCCGGACTGGACGTGGGACGGCCGCTCGCTGCTCTTCACGGCGCAGGACGCGGTCACGTTCCACACCTGGCAGCTGCCGGTCCATCCCGAGTCGCTGGACGTCGAGGCGGAGGATCCCGGCCCGGCCGTCGCGGTGCTGCCGACGGTGTCCCACTCCGAGCCGGCGGAGCGCTACCAGCGGCGGCTCGGGCTCGACCTCGTGCAGAACATGATCGGCACGAACTCCTCGTTCGGCTACACGCAGAGCTTCGGCCAGGTCGCGATCAGCGACCTGCTCGGCAACGAGCAGATCGTGCTCACGCTCGCCAACGACTCGGAGCACTTCGGAGACTTCTGGGACGGCTTCGAGGGCGGCGTCACGTATCTCAATCAGGCCCAGCGCCTCAACTACGGGCTCGGAGTGTTCCGGTTGACCAGCCTGTACGACCCCGACTTCGAGGTGCTGCGCCGCGAGAAGCGCATCGGGCTGGTGGCGCTCGCGAGCTACCCGTTCAGCCGCTTCGAACGCGTGGATGCTTCGCTCGAGGTGCGCCACGCGTCGGACCACCTGCTGCGCAGCGGCGAGGCGCCGACGGTGGACCTGGTCTCGAACTACGTGAGCTTCGTCCACGACAACTCCCGCTGGACCTGGAGCGGACCGATCGGGGGAACGCGCCTCAACCTGACCGCCGGCTTCACGCGGGACATGGCGGGCGGTCGGTCGGATTACGGCACGCTCTACGGTGAGCTGCGGCACTATCGCCAGCCCCTGCCCGGAGTCGTCACCGCCTGGCGCGCGAACGGCTGGGCGAGCTTCAGCCGCGACGCGCACCTGCGCTACCTCGGCGGGCCGACGCGGCTGCGCGTGCCGGACGCGCGCTACGCCTCGGGTCTGCAGACGATCGTGCTCCAGCACGAGACACGCTTCCCCGTGCTGCGCGGGCTCGTGCTGAGCATTCCGTCGCCCTGGCAGCTGCCGACGGTGAGCGGGGTCGCGTTCGGGGACGCGGCCTGGACCTTCAACCACGGGGACGAACGGCGCATCGGCGTCGCCGGCTGGGGGGTTTACCTGGCGGGCGGGTACTGGCCCGCGATCCGCTGGAACTGGATGTGGGTCACCGAGGACTGGCGCCGCTTCCGGAATCGCGCTCCGTACCACGAGTTCTTCATCGCCTACAATTTCTGAAGCGGAGGGACCGGGCGCCGGGCCGGGTCCGGATCCGTCACTGGCCGGGGTCCAGCCGGACCTCGACCGGGTCGGTGAAGCCGGTCCGAACGTCGAGTCGCCTGCCGTCGGGAGCCAGCCGCACCACCGCGCCGTCGGAGCGTGCGACGACCCACACCTCACCGCTGGAACGGTCCACCGCGACGTCGTAGGGGATGCCGGCGTTCGTGACCGTCACTTCGACCGCGAGCGTTTCCAGGCTCAGGCCGAGCAGGCGGGCGCCGCCGTCATCCGCGACCCAGACCCGCCCGCGCGGGCGATCGATCGCGATGCCGATCGGGGCGATCGCCGCCGCGCTCGAGTCGATGGGCGTGCCGTTCTCGGCGATGCGCCAGAGGCGCCCGAGCTCGAACGAGGTGACGTAGGCGACGCGCGTGAGCGAGTCCACGGCGATCCTCGTGGGCGCCCGGACGAACGCCGCGCCGAGCGGAACCCCGAGGGCCGAGAAATGACGCACGCGGTTTCCGCCCCGCTCGCACACCCACAGCGAGGCGTCGAGGGCGCAGGTGGCGATGGCGACCGGGTCGTCGAGCGGGGTGATGCGGCCCGGCGAGGGGACCGAGCCATCGCGGCGGAAGTGGAAGACGGCGCCGGCGCGATCGCAGACCCAGGCGCTGTGGTCGAACGGATGGATCGCGATCGCGTCCGGAGAGGAGATTCCGGGGATGGAGATGGGGAAGGGCGAGCCGGGATCGGAAGCCCAGACGAGGCCGGTCGTGTTCGAGGACGCCCACAGGAAGCCGTCGAAGGAATCCACGGCGATCCGCCCGGCGGCCCCGAAGCGCGTCTCCCGGATCGTGACGTCGCGCCCGTCAGGGGAGAGCCTGAGCACGGCGCCGGCGCCGGGATCGGCGATCCACGGCCGCAGCGGCCCGGGCGTCGCCTCGTCCTCGGCGGGTCCGCCGACCGGCTGTCCGTGCGCCACGAAAACGAGCCGGTAGCGGATGCGTTCGCCGTTGCGGACCGCGGAATCGAGGTACTGACCGGCCTCCGGCGGCAGCAGTGCCCCGAGCGGCCGCCACAGGGAGTCGCTGCTCGTGCGGCGGTAGAGCTGGAAACCGTCGATCGCCAGGTCGCTGCGCTTGTCCCAGCTCAGTTGCACGACGCTCAGGCCGGCGACGGCGTTGAAACCGGTCGGCCGGCCGCCCGTCTGGGGGTTTCGCGGATCGAAGGGATTCGCGCGCTCGCGCTGGCTGCATCCCGCCGTCAGCAGCAGCGCCAGGGCGGCGCTCAGAAGCGCAGCGTGACGGCGCATCGGCCGGGCAGCAGGGCGACGCTCGCGCGCGCCGGGTGCGGGCGCCTGACGAAACGCAGCCAGATGGCGGTCACGATCAGACCCTCGCCGGCGAGCAGCGACGCGCTCGCCAGCTGATCCGCCCTGCGGGTCGCGTCGAATCTCGCCCCGACGGCCGTGGGATCGGTTTCGGCCAGGTAGGCCGCATAGCGCCGGTCGGCGAGCTCGGAGATGGGGAACGAGGCGGCGATCAGTCCCGCTCCCGCGAATGCGCAGGCCCACGCCGCCCGATGGGTCGTGCGCTCGGGCGCCGGGCGCGGCACGACCGGAAAAGGATCGGCCGCCTGTGCGAATGCACGGGCGGCCACGCCGTTCAGCCCGGTGAGGGTACCGGCCAGCAGCAGCGCGGCCGTCCACCGGCGAAACACGAGCGATTTCCGATCAGGCGGGGAGCCGGGCGACGAACTTCGCGAGGCGCGCCTTCTGGCGGCTCGCGGCCTCGCGCTTGATCACGCCCTTGGCGGCGGTGCGGTCGAGCACCGAGGCGGTGCTCCTGAGCGCGGTTTCGCCGGCGCTCTTCGTGGTCGCCGAACGCACGGCCTTCAGGGCGCTGCGCAGTCGGCTGGTCGCGGCGATGTTGCGCTGGCGACTCTTCTCGTTGGTCCCCACGCGCTTGATCGCGGACTTGTGATGCGGCATGGACTCCTCCTGAAAGGTAGGCAGGCTGCGAAAAAGCCGTGAGAAAGTACGGGTGCGCGCGGCGTGTGTCAAGCGCTGCGGCGCGAGCGCATGCTCCGCGAAGGTGCGCGCGGAAGGACGCGCGCCTGCGCGCCCGGGGCCGGCCGGCGAACCCGGGAATCCCCGTTGTGCCGGCGTTCCCGGGGCGTGTAACCTGCCTGCCTCGAGTACCCCCACTCGTGTCTCCGGAGGGGTCCGTGGGCGCGCTGGCTGAGAAAATCGCGATTCTGCCCGCTGTTCCGGGGGTCTACCTCTTCAAGGACGCCCTGGGCGAGGTGCTCTACGTCGGCAAGGCGCGCAGTCTGGCCGCCCGCGTCCGCAGCTACCTCGCGCCCGATCCCGAACGCCCGCGCATGGAGGAGATGATCCGCCGGGCGGCCGACGTGGACACGATCGTGACCGCGTCCGAAGCCGAGGCGCTGCTGCTCGAGTCCACCCTCATCCGCCAGCACAGGCCCCACTTTAACGTGCTGCTCAAGGACGACAAGAGCTTCCCGTTCGTCAAACTCTCGGTTCAGGAGGAGTTCCCGCGCCTGTCCGTGACCCGCCGCGTGCGCGACGACGGGGCGCGGTACCTGGGCCCGTTCACGGACGTCAAGAACCTGCGCCGGACGCTGCGCGACCTGCGCCGGGTTTTTCCGCTGCGCACCTGCCGGAACTTCGAGGACTACCGGCGCCAGGACCGCCCGTGCCTGTACTACCACATCAAGCGCTGCGCCGGTCCCTGCTACTCCCGGGCACGCGTCCGGCCCGAGGACTACCGCCGCCTCGTGGACGGCCTGCTGATGCTCCTTTCCGGGCGCAACGAGGAATTGCTCGGCCAGCTTCGCCGGGAAATGAACGAAGCGTCCGCCGGGCGCCGCTACGAGATCGCCGCCCAGCGCCGCGACCAGCTGCGACTGCTGGAACGGGCCCAGGTGCCGCAGACGATGGTGACCTCGGATCCGCGAGACACCGACGTGCTCGGGCTGGCTCGCATCGGCGAGCGCGCGGCGATCGCGACCCTGCTGGTGCGCGGCGGCCGCGTCATCGGCAAGGAGACGCGGATGCTCGAGCGCGTCGCGGGCGCCGAGGACGGTGCGCTCCTCGAGGCCTGGGTCACGCAGCACGCGCTCGCGCGCACGGACCTTCCGCGCCGCGTGTTCGTCGGGACGCTGCCCGCGAACCATGCCGCGCTGGCCGAAGCGCTGTCGACGCGGGCGGGGCGCACGGTGAGCCTGCTCGCGCCCTCACGCGGGCGGGCGCGGCGCCTGGTGGAGATCGCCGAGCGCAACGCGCTGTCGGCGCTCGAGCAGCTCGCGGCCCGAAGCAGCGGCCGGAGGGTCCGACTTTCGGCGGCGGTTTCGGCCCTGCAACGCGACCTCGGGCTGCCGGCTCCGCCGCATCGGCTCGTGTGCTTCGACATCTCGAACTTCGGGCCCGATCAGGCCGTCGCGGCGGTGGTGGCTTCCGAGGACGGCCGCCCGCTCAAGAAGCTGTACCGGCGGATGCGCCTGCGCCGGCCGGGCCCGGACGACTTCGCCATGATCGGCGAAGCGGTCGAGCGCTACTGGACGCGCGTCGAGTCCGACGAGCTTCCGCGTCCCGACCTGGTCGTGATCGACGGAGGCGCGGGGCAGCTTTCCGCCGCGCGCGCCGCCCTCGACCGCGTGGCCACGCGTCCGGTGGCCGCCATCGGCCTCGCCAAGCGCGAGGAGCTCGTGGTGCGCGAGGGCGCGCCCGACCTGCGCCTGTCGCGCCGCTCGCCCTCGCTGCGCTCGCTGCAGCGGCTGCGCGACGAGGCGCACCGTTTCGGACTCGAGTACCACCGCGCGCTGCGCTCGCGCGCCCGGATCGCGAGCGTGCTCGACCAGGTGCCCGGCGTCGGGCCGGCCCGCCGGGCCGCGCTGCTCAAGGCATTCGGTTCCGTCGCCGCGCTCCGGGGCGCCGCCGTCGGCGACATCGCGGTGCGCGCGCACGTGCCGCTCTCGCTCGCCCGGCGGGTGGCCGAGCACCTCGCGGGGCGGGAGGGCGCGGCGTGAACACGGCCTCCCACGCGCCGCGTCGCCCGAACGCGCCGGGGACGCCCGGGCTCGTGCCCGCGCTCGAGGCGTGGCTCGACGAAGTGCGAAAGGGCCGCCGATTGAGCCCGCGCACCGTGGACGCCTATCGTCGGGATCTCGAGGACTACCGGACGTTCGCTTGCTCGCACCACCTCGCGGGCTGGGGCGAGGCCAACGTGACGTTCGTGGACGGCTACTTCGCCTCGCTGCAGCGCCGCGGACTGTCGGCGGCGACCGTCGCGCGCCGGAGATCGACGCTGCGTGGCTTTCACTCGTTCCTCGCCCGGGTCGGCGGGCACACGGACGACCCGGTCGCCGTGCTGCCCGCGCCGCGCCGCGAGCGCCGCCTGCCGCACGCACTCGCGCTCGGCGACATCGAACGGCTGCTGGCGCAGCCGGGGGGCGATTCGACGCTCGCGCTGCGCGACCGGGCGATGCTCGAACTCGCCTACGCGTGCGGCCTGCGCGTGTCCGAGCTGGTGGGCCTCGAGCGGGCGACCGTGGACCTGCACGAGCGCTCCCTCACGGTGACCGGCAAGGGCGACAAGCAGCGGCTGGTGCCGTTCGGACGGGCCGCCGCCCGGGCGCTGGCGGCCTGGCTCGAGCACGGACGTCCGCGGCTCGCCGCGCGGGCCCGGCACGACCGGGTGTTCTGCAACGCGCGCGGGGGCCCGCTCAGCCGGATGGGCTGGTGGCGAATCCTGCGCGGTCACGCGCGGCGGGCGGGGATCGCGACCCGCGTTCATCCGCACGCGCTCCGGCATTCCTTCGCGACGCACCTGCTGGAGGGAGGAGCGGACCTGCGCATCGTGCAGGAGCTTCTCGGGCACGCGTCGGTCACCACCACCGCCATCTACACGCACCTCGACCGCGGCTACCTGCGCGAGGTGCATCGCCAATTTCATCCCCGCCCCTGACGCGGGGCGCACGACCGGGGTCGTGGAGGAATCGATGACGAAGGGTCTTCTCGTTGGGATCGTCGCGGCGATCGGGCTCCTGTCCGCCGGCGCGGCGGGCGCGGCCAGTATCGTCGTGCCGCGTGCCGGGCAGGTGGGCGTCGGACTCCATGGCGACTTCGGCACGCTCGCGGACGCGGGGTCGCTCGGCCAGGAGTTCGGCTCGGGATTCGGGCTCGGGGTGCGGCTGCGCTATCGAATGCGCTACGAGCGCGCGATCGGCCTGAGCTTCGACATGCACCAGCTCGACTCGCGCCGGCTCGGCTTTCCCGAGGGTGCGTTTCTCGGCCCGCGTTCGGCGACGGATTCGCTGCTGACCCGCGACCGGCTGATGCTGAACCTGACCGGCTTCGACTTCTACCAGATGTTCGACACCCGGACGAAGTCGGTGAAATGGATTTCGCTCGGCGCCGGCCTCGCGCAGGTGTCGGCCCGGCTGTCCGACGGCGAGACCCAGTATCCGCTCGCGGGGGACGGCACGTTCCTGGCGGTGGGCGCGGGCGTCGAACGGTTCGTCTATCGCAGCTGGGCGCTGGACTTCGCCGCCCGCTACCAGACCGTGTTCTTCGACTCCTCGGTGAATCACGACCTGCAGGTGTCGGTGGGAGTCCTGTTCTATGCCGCGTATTGACCGATGAGCGACCGGCCGAGCATCGCGTTCCACGGCGCCGCGCGGACCGTGACCGGCTCGCGGCACCTGCTTCGCTTCGGCGACCGCACCTGGCTCTTCGACTGCGGCCTCTACCAGGGGCATCGCGACGAAGCCGAGCGCGTGAACCGCACGTTCCGCTTCGCGCCCGGCGACGTGGACGCGGTCGTGATCTCGCACGCGCACCTGGATCACACCGGCAACCTGCCGACGCTCTCCGCCCAGGGTTTTCGCGGGCCCGTGCACATGACTCCCGCGACCGCGGACCTTTCACGGGTGATGCTCGCCGACAGCGCGTTCCTGATGCAGAAGGATGTCGAGCACGTCAACAAGCACGCCGCCGGCCGCCGGCCGCCGCGCACGCCGCTCTACTCACCCGCGGACGTGGACGCCGTGCTGGCACGAGTCGAGACGCACGGCTATCACCGGGACTGGGAGCTGTTCCCTGGCGTCCGGGTGCGTTACGACGACGCCGGCCACATTCTCGGCTCGGCGCTCACCAGCTTCGAACTCACCTCGGGCGGCCGCTCGCTCAGGCTGTTGATGGGCGGTGACCTCGGCAGGCCCGGGAGGCAGATCCTGCGCGACCCCGAGGTGCCGGTGGGACCCGAGGTGCTCGTGCTCGAGAGCACCTACGGTGACCGGCTGCACGGGGACGATCGCGCGACGATCGACGGGCTGGTGGACATCGTCCGACGGACGGTCGAGCGCGGGGGGCGGCTCATCGTCCCGGCCTTCGCGGTCGGGCGAACCCAGGAGCTGGTCGCGACGCTCCACGACCTGATCGAGGCGGGCCGGCTGCCCGACGTGCCGATGTTCGTGGACAGCCCCATGGCGCGCAACGCCACGCGCATCTTCGTGAAGCACCCCGAGTGCTTCGACGCCGAAACCGCGGCCCGCTTCGCCACCGGCGACGGCTCGCCCTTCGGCTTCTCCAGGCTTCGGTACGTGGGTACGGCGGACGAATCCCGGGCGCTCAACGATCGTGAGGGGCCATGCGTGATCATCTCGGCGTCCGGCATGGCCGAAGGAGGCCGGGTGCTGCACCATCTGCAGCACGGGCTCGGTAACGAGCGCAATACGGTGCTGTTCGTCGGCTACCAGGGCGAGGGCACGCTCGGCCGGCGGCTGAAGGACGGGGCGGAGACGGTTAACGTCTTCGGAGAACCGGTGCGTGTGCGGGCCGAGATCGCCTCGCTCGACGGCTTCAGCGCGCACGCGGACCAGCGCGAACTGCTCGAGTGGGTCGTGAAGCTCGCGCCGGCGCCGCGCACGATCTTTCTCGTGCACGGCGAGCTGCGCCCCGCCGAGACGCTCGCCGCGCTGCTGCGCGAACGCATCGGGGCCGAGGTGCACATTCCCGAACTGGGGCAGGAGTTCGACCTGTGGGCGTGAGCAGCCGATACCAGGTGGGGCTGCGGCTCCATCATCCGCTGTTCGGCGAGGGCCTGATCGTCGAGGTGCACACCGATCGCGGTCGGGAGGTGCTCGAGGTGGTCTTCGGCGGCGAATTGCGCCGGCTTTCGGCGCAGCGCGAGTGGGTGATCGTGGACGGACCGGTCGGCGCTCCGGCGGCCGCGGGGGACGCGACCGACGGCGGGAGCGGGAACGGCGCCGCGGCCCGGGTCGCCGCGGGGGCGGTGCTGGCGGTGCGGCGGCACTGGCACCCGCAGGGCGAGGAACTGCTGCGCCGCTGGCTCACGAACCGGGCCGAGCCGCAGCGGCACTTCGACCTGCGCGCAGGGGCGGAGGAGTGGGCGGGCTGGGCGGGCGCCGACCGTCTGCAGTCTCTCGATTCCCTGCGCGGCGTCGAGCGCTTCCCGCACCAGGTGGACGCTTGCCTGCGAATGCTGCGCGACTTCGGAGGCCGCGGCATCTTCGCGGACGAGGTCGGCCTCGGAAAGACGGTCGAGGCGGGCATCGTGCTCAAGGAGTACCTGCTGCGCGGCGCGGTTCGCACCGTGCTCGTGCTCGTGCCGGCCTCGCTTTGCGAACAGTGGCGCGCGGAGCTGTGGGAGAAGTTCGAGCTCGACTTCGTGGTCTCGCGCGGCCCGGCCGGTCAGTGGGGGCGCCATCCGCTCGTCATTTCGTCGCTCGAGACCGCGCGGCACGAGCGGCATCGCCGGCGGGTGCGGGGGGCCAACTACGACATGGTGGTCGTGGACGAGGCGCATCGGCTGCGCAACCACCTGACCCTCGGCTGGAAGTTCATCAACGACCTGAACCCGCGCTACCTGCTGCTGCTCACCGCGACGCCGGTGCAGAACGACCTGCGCGAGCTGTACAACCTGGTGACGCTCGTGCGCCCCGGGACGGTGGGCACCTTCTCCCAGTTCCGACGCGACTTCCTCTCGGGGCACGACAAGCGCACGCCGCGCAACACGCCGCGCCTGCGCCGGCTGCTGCAGAGCGTGATGATCCGCACGAGGCGCGCGGACACGAAGCTGACGTTCGCCCCGCGCCGGGTCGAGTCGCTGGCGGTCCAGCAGCCCGCGGCCGAGCGCCTGCTCTACCGGCAGATCAGCGAGTTCGTCGCCGACGCGGTGCGCGGGGACCATGGCCAGCCGGGCAAACCCCACTACTTCACGCTCATGGTGCTGCAGAAGGAAATGGGCTCCTCGTGGGCGGCGGCCGCCGGCACGCTGCGCAAGCTTGCGGCTCACGCGGACGGCTTCGATCCGAAGCGGGTTCGCGCGTTCGCCGACCGGGCGGCCGAGCTGCGCGACGACACGAGCAAGGTGCGAACGCTGTTGCGCTGCATCGCCTCGCTCAAGGGCGAGAAGGCCATCGTTTTCACGCAGTTCCGCGCCACCCAGGACGCCATCCTGGACGCCCTCCGAGAGGAAGGGGTCACGCACGCCATGTTTCACGGCGAAATGGGTTGGCGCGAGAAGGAGGAGGCGCTCGAGGCGTTTCGGCAGCGCGAGCAGGTGCTGGTCAGCACCGAGGCGGGTGGCGAAGGCCGCAACCTGCAGTTCGCGCGCATCGTCATCAACTACGACCTGCCGTGGAACCCGATGCGCGTCGAGCAGCGAATCGGCCGGGTGCACCGGCTGGGGCAGGAGTATCCCGTCCGGGTGGTCAACCTCGTGGCGCGCGGAACCATCGAGGCGTACGTGCTCGAGATCCTCGAGCGCAAGATCCGGATGTTCGAGCTGGTCGTGGGCGAGATGGAGGAGATTCTCGGCGCCTGGCAGATGCAGGGCTCGTTCGAGGACGAGGTGTTCAAGCGCTGGATCGAGTCGCGGGACCCGCGATCGCGCAAGCGCCGCTTCGGCGAGCTGGCGCAGCATCTGGTGACCGCCCGCAAGCTCTACCAGCAGCAGCGCGACAACCAGAGCTGGCTGTTCCGCGGCACGCAGGAAAACGATGAGGAGGGCGGCGCGTGAAAGCGCGGCGCGGCGCCCGTGCCGCGAAGCCCGAGGCGCGCCGGTCGCTGCCCGCGTCCGGCGTGCCTCGGGGCGAGACGGCGGCCGAGCAGCCCGAGTGGCGCGCCTTCGTGGGGAGCTGGTTGGAGACGGCCGGCTGCAGGGTCGAAGCGGCGCCGCGCGGCGACTGGGAGGTGGAGCTGGCGCCCGGCCTGCAGAAGCGCTGGCGGCGGCAGCGCGTGCGGCTCGTGTTCGATCCGGTCCGCCCGACGGTGCCGCGTGGCGCCTGGTTCACCGCGCCCGGCAGCACGGCGGGCCGGCGCATCCTCGAGGCCGCGCTCGCCGAACCGATGTTCACGCGGCGCACGGCGCTCGCGCAGGTGCCGGGCGCGCCGCCCACCGGGCTCGCGACGGTGTGCAAGGTGCGCGGACTCACCTGGGGGCCGCCGCGCCTCGGTCCGGTTCGATACGAACGGCGGATGGCGTTTCACGCCGTCATCACCCGCTGGGGCGGCCTGCCCTGGCAGGAGCAGTGGGTCGTGCTGGTCGGCGCCGGCGGCGAAGTGCTCGAACGTGCGCAGGCGCCCCAGGTGCCCGAGGTCCGTCCCCGCGAAGGTCTCTACCAGATGGGCGAGGAGCTCGAACCCGGCCTGCGCGAGCGCTGGCTGCAGAGCGCCCGGGAAACCCTCGAGGAACTGGCGAGCGAGCGGGAGCGGGAGTGGGAGGTGTCGGTGGGGCGGCTTCGCGATCTCGAACTCGAGCGGCTCGGGGCGTTCTTCTCGGCGCGCATCGAGGAGGAGGAGGACCGGCTGCGGCGGCGGACCGGCGGCGACGACCACGAGATGGACACCGGCGACGCCACCTCGCTCAAGCTCGAGTGGGAGCGGCGCGCGGCCGAGGTGCGACAGCGATGGGAGATGCGCACCGAGGTGAGGCTCTGGGGACTCGAGGAGTGGTCGTGGCCGGTGGCCGAGATCGAGCAGGAGCTCCGTTCCGGGGCGGTGCACGTAAAAGTCAGGGCGAAGGTGGACGTGGCCCGCGGCCGTCCGGCGCTGCCCGCCTGCCCGACGTGCGAGCGAACAGCGGAAATCCTGGTGCGTGCGCGCGGGCACGTGGCCTGCGCCCTGTGCGCGACCGGCGACTGACACCAGGACGGCCGCGGGCGCGGCGAAGGCGGCAGCGGTCCGACCGCGCGGGGCGCGGGTCGGCTTGACCGGCGGACCGGCCGGCCGTTAAGGTTTCCGCCGCTTTCGGCCTGTGAGTGGCCGCTCGAACCGTCGTCGTACGCCGCGTTCACGGAGGTTTCACTTGTCGCTGGAGTCTCGGAAGGGGACCGCGCTGCAGGATCCCGGCGCGGAGATGCTGGATCGGCTGACCTCGCTGTGGGAACGCTACAGCCGCATCATCCTGGGCGCGCTCGTCGCGGTGGCCGCGGTGGCCGCGGTCGCGTACTTCACGATCCGCTCCAACGAGACGCAGGAAGTCGCCGCTTCCGAGAAGCTGGCGCAGGCAAACTCGCTGTTCTGGCAGGGCGACTACGACCGCTCCAAGACCATCGCCGACGAAGTCGCGCGGCAGTACGGCGGCACCCCGAGCGGGATCGACGCGCTGCGCATCTCCGGTGACGACGCCTACTGGCGCGGCAACTGGAAGGACGCGATCACCCAGTACAGGGCCTACCTCGGCAAGAAGGGCACGGGCCTGATGGGCAATGTCGTGCGCCGCAGCCTCGCGTACGCGTACGAGAGTGACCGGCAGTACGCCGAGGCGGCCAAGCTCTACGACGGTCTCGTGGGCGCGTTCGACCGCGAGTCGAGCGGCGAGTTTCTCGCCGGAGCGGCCCGCTGCCAGGAGGCGCTCGGCAACAAGGCCGGGGCGATCCAGCGGCTGCAGCGCCTGACCGACGAGTTCGGCGAAACGAGCTACGCGAGCCGCGCGCGCGTGAAGCTCGCCGAACTGCGCGCCCTCTCCTCGAACTGATCCGCGGCCTCGAGGCCGCGCCGGGACGACCCATGTCGCAGGGTGTCGACCTCGTCTTCGTCTGGCACCACCACCAGCCGGACTACCGCCGGCCGCGCGACGGCCGGGCGATGCTTCCGTGGGTGCGCCTGCACGCGACGAAGGACTATCTCGACATGGCGCTCCATCTCGAGCGCCACCCGAAGCTCAAGGCGACGTTCAACTTCGCGCCATCGCTTCTGGAACAGATCGAACATGCGCTCTCGGGAGGAGCGGACGCCCTGTTCGAGCTGCTCGCGGCCCCCGCGGGAGCGCTCGACGCCGCGGCACGCGCCGAACTGCAGGCGCGCACCCGACTGGCCCCGCGCTGGGCTCACGTGCGCTGGCCGCAGTACGCGGAGCTGTGCCGCCGCCTGCGCGCTCCCGCGGTGGCGAGCGAGGCCGAGCTGCTGCGGCTGTGCGTGCATTTCCTGCTCGCCTGGCTCGACCCGACGCTGCTGGGTGAGCCGGCGGCGGCGGCCGCGGACGCGGCTCTGCGCGAAGGCCGCGCGGGCACCGCCGAGCGGGACGCCCTGCTCGCGCTTCATGCCGAGGTGCTCGCCCGCGTGCTGCCGGCCTACCGGCGACTGGCCGGGCGGGGCCAGGTCGAGTTGACGTGTTCGCCGGCCTTCCACCCGATCCTGCCCCTGCTCGTGGACGTGCGGACGGCGAAGCGCTCGCGCCCGGACCTGCCGCTGCCGACCCGGGAGTTCGCGGCGCCCGAGGACGCACGCTGGCAGGTCGAGCGAGGGCTCGATCTCGCGGCGCGCTCGTTCGGCGCACGGCCCACCGGCATGTGGCCCTCGGAAGGCGGGGTCAGCCCGGAAGCGGCCGAGATCCTCGTGGCCGCCGGCGTTCGCTGGGCGGCCACCGACGAACTCGTGCTCTGGCGATCGGTGAAGGACGCCGTCCCGGGAAGGGAGTCGCTCTACCGGCCGTGGATCCTGCCGACGCCGGCGGGGGAGCTGGCGCTCTTCTTCCGCGATCACGAGCTCTCGGACCGTATCGGCTTCGTTTACAGCACGTGGGATGCCGCGGAGGCGACCGAAGACTTCCTGAGGCGCCTTCGGGGGATCGGCGAGGCCCACCGGGCGGCCGGACGGGACGGCCGTCCCGTCGTCAGCGTCATCCTCGACGGCGAGAACTGCTGGGAGCACTACGCGGAGGATGGCCGGCCGTTCCTCGAGGCGCTGTACGCGGCGCTCGCGGAGGCGGACGACATCCGCACGCGCACGCCGTCGGAGGTGCTCGCGGACGGACCCGAGCCCGGAAGGCTCGCGTTCCTGCACTCGGGCTCGTGGATCGACGCCGACTTCCATATCTGGGCCGGGCACCCGGAGAAGAACCGGGCCTGGGAACTGCTGGCGCTCTCTCGCGCCGCGCTGGTGAGAGAGGGGCGCACCCGGGATTCGCACCCGGTCGCCTGGGAGTCGCTTGGCGCGGCCGAGGGGTCGGACTGGTTCTGGTGGTTTGGCGAAGACAATTACACGGCGGACAAGGCGTTGTTCGACAGCCTCTTCCGTGCTCATCTTCAGGCGGCGCATGAGCACGCCGGACTGCCAGTTCCGAACGTCCTGCTGCGCCCGATCGCGAACCGCCTGCCGGTCGCGGCCGGGCGCCTCGAGCCGACCGGGCTCGTGCGGCCGGTGATCGACGGCCACCTCACGCGCTTCTACGAGTGGCACGGCGCCGGTTCGTGGGATCTGGCGGGCGGCGGCTCGATGCATCGTGTCAGCGCCCCGCTCGCCACCCGCCTGCATTTCGGCTTCGACTCCGAGCGGCTCTACCTGCGCGTGGACTTCTCCGGCGGAGGCGCACCCGGGGGCGAGGTTTCGGCGGAGATCGAGGTGCTCTCGCCCGCACCGCTTCAACTCGACGTCGGCATCCTGCGCGTGGGCCGGTGGCGTTTCGGCACGGGCGGGCCGGAGGCTGCGCCGCCCGCGGGTGAGGCCGCGCTCGAGGAGATCCTCGAGCTGGCCCTGCCGTTCGCCGTGCTCGGAGTTTCGGCTGGGCAATCACTCGAACTGTTCATCCATCTTCGCAGGGGCGGCGAGCGGCTCGACTCGCTTCCTCCGGGCCAGCCGCTGCGCGTCGTGCTGCCGGGTGCGGACTGGGAAGCGATGAACTGGAACGTCTAGGCGTGCCCGGAACGGGCGCCCCAGCGGGGCGCCGGGATTCTGGAATCGCCTAGCCGACCTCGGGTTTCGCCGGACCCGCGGCCCCGACGCGGGTCCGCGAAGCGCGGCGATGGGTCAGCCACTGCTGGAAGGCGTCGAGATAGGTGTAGATGACCGGCGTCACGTAGAGCGTCACGACCTGCGAGAACGCGAGCCCACCGACCACGGCCAGGCCCAGCGGCCGCCTGGATTCGGCGCCCGCGCCGAAGCCGATGGCGATCGGCAGGGTGCCCATCAGCGCGGCGAGGGTCGTCATCATGATGGGGCGGAACCGGATGAGGCACGCCTCGACGATCGCCTCGCGGGCGGGCCTGCCCTCGTTGCGCTCGGCGTCCAGCGCGAAGTCGATCATCATGATCGCGTTCTTCTTGACGAGGCCGATGAGCATGATCACGCCCACGAACGCGTAGATGCTGAGCTCGGTGCGGAAGATCCAGAGCGTGAGCAGCGCGCCGAACCCCGCGAACGGCAGGCCCGAGAGAATCGTCAGCGGATGGATGAAGCTCTCGTAGAGCACGCCGAGCACGAGGTAGATGACGAGCACGGCGAGCAGCAACAGCCAGGCGAGCCCGCGCTGGCTGTCCTGGAACACCTGGGCGGTGCCGGCGAAGTTCGTCGAGATGGTCGAGGGGAGCGTGGCGCGCGCGCTTCGCTGGACCTCGTCCACGGCCTCGCCCAGCGACACGCCGGGCTTCAGGTTGAACGAAAGTGTCACCGCCGGAATCTGCCCGGCGTGGTTGACGCTCAGGGGGCCGAGCGTGGGCGTCAGCGTCGCCACGGCGCCGAGCGGAACGAGCGAGCCGGCGTCCGACGCCACGTACAGCTTCTGAAGCGCGGAGACGTCTCGCTGGTGCTCGGGTTGCAGCTCGAGGATCACCCAGTACTGGTTGGTCGGCGTGAAGATCGTCGAGACCTGGCGGGAGCCATAGGCGTCGTAGAGCGCCTGCTCGATGGATTGCGCGCTGACCCCCAGCGCCGCCGCCCGGTCGCGATCGATGTTGACGTTCACCTGCGGGTTGCGGATCTGCAGGTCGCTGGTCACGTCCTGCAGGCCGGGGAGCGTCTGCAGCTTCGCGAGCAGATCCTCGGAGGCCTCGTAGAGCGCGGCGATGTCGGTGGACTGCAGGGTGAACTGGTACTGGCTCTTCGAGAGCCGTCCGCCGACGTTGATCGCCGGCGGATTGCTGAGGAAGACCCGGATGCCCTGCACCTGCGCGAGCTTGGGCTGCAGCTCGTGGATGACTTCGTCCGCGGAGAGCGAGCGCTGGGAGCGGTCCTTCAGGTTCATGAAGATGCGGCCCTGGTTGGACGACGAGTTGGGGCCGCCGGCGCCGACGGACGACATGAAGTCGCTGACGTTGGGATCCTTCGCGATGATCGCCGCGATCTGCTGCTGGTGCGCCGCCATGGCTTCGAACGACGTTCCCTGGTCCATCTCCGTCGTCGCGAAGAGCTGGCCGGTGTCCTCGCTCGGCACGAAGCCTTTCGGGACGATCCGGAAGAGTCCGATCGTGCCGATGAGAATCGCGAGCGTGAACAGCATCGTGGCGCGCCGGTGTTCCATCACCCACAGGAGCGTCCGGCGATAGAAAGCCAGCGTGCGCTCGTAACCCTGTTCGATCGCGTTGTAGACGCGCCCGTGCTCCTGCCGGTGCTCGGTGCGCAGGAAGCGTTCGCACAGCATCGGCGTGAGCGTGAGCGAGACGACGCCGGAGACGAGGATGGCGGTGCTGATGGTGATGGCGAACTCGTGGAAGAGCCGACCCAGAAGTCCGCCCATGAAGAGCACGGGAATGAACACCGCGACGAGCGAGACCGTCATGGAGACGATGGTGAAGCCGATCTCGCGGGAGCCGTCGAGCGCCGCCTGCAGCGGCGGCTTACCCATTTCCATGTGCCGGTGGATGTTCTCGAGCATGACGATGGCGTCGTCCACCACGAAGCCGACCGAGAGCGTGAGCGCCATCAGCGACAGGTTGTCGAGGCTGAACCCGCACAGGTACATGACCGTGAAGGTGCCGATGACGGACAGCGGCAGGGCCACGCTGGGGATCGCCGTCGCCGGAAGGTTGCGCAGGAACAGGAAGATGACCAGCACGACGAGCACGAGCGTCAGGAGCAGGGTGAACTGGACGTCGGTGACGGAGTGCTGGATGGAGAGCGAGCGATCGTTGAGCGCGTGGACTTCGACCGCGGCCGGCAGTTGCGGTTCAAGCTCGGCGAGCAGCGCCTTGACGCCGCGCGTGACCTGGACGGTGTTCGTCCCCGGCTGACGCTGGATCGCGAGCGCGATGGCGCGCTGGCCCTTGTACCAGCTGGCGACGCGGTTGTTCTGCACGTCGTCGAGGACGTCGCCGAGATCCCGCAGGCGCACGGGCGCCCCATTGCGGTAGGCGACGACGATGTCGCCAAACGCCTTCGCGTTGGTCAGCTCACCCGAGGCCTGGACGGTCGCGGTCTTGTTCGGTCCCCACAGGATGCCGGTCGGCAGATTGACGTTCGACCGCGCGATCGCGTCCGAGACGGCCCGGATCGGGATGCCGCGCGCGGACAGCGCCTGCGGATCGAGCCGCACCCGGACCGCGTACTTCTGCGATCCGTAGATCTGGACCTGGGCGACTCCCTGCACCATCGAGATGCGCTGCGCGAGGAAGTCCTCGGCGTATTCGTTGAGCTTCGAGAGCGGCAGCAGCGGGGAAGTCAGCGCCAGGAACATGACCGGGCGGTCGGCCGGGTTCACCTTCTGGTACGAGGGCGGGAGGATCCCCGACGGCAGCGAGCGCAGCGTCTTGGCGATCGCCGCCTGAACGTCCTGCGCGGCGGCGTCGATGTTGCGGCCGAGCGTGAAGGTCAGCGTGATGCTGGTCGAACCCTGTCCGCTCGTGGACGTCATCACGTCGAGGCCGGCGATCGTGGCGAACTGCTTCTCGAGCGGAGTCGCGACGGCCGAGGCCATCGTCTCGGGGCTCGCGCCCGGCAGGCTGGCCGAGACGGAGATGGACGGATAGTCCACGTTCGGCAGGTCGCTGACCGGCAGGTGCGTGTAGGCGATCGCACCGAAGAAGACGAGGCCGAAGGTGAGCAGCGCCGTCATCACCGGACGCCGGATGAACAGCGCGGAGAGGTTCATGGGCGTGCCCGCACCGGAGCGCGGACGACGACGCGGGCGCCGGGCGAAAGACGAAGCTGGCCGTCGGTCACGACGAGCTCGCCCGGCTTGAGGCCGTCTTCGAGGATCGTCTGCTCGTCCACCGTGCGCCGGGCGGTCACCGGGCGGATCGAGACCGTCGAGTCGGGGTTCACGACGTAAACGTAGGGGCCCTGCTGGCCAATGGTGACGGCCGGCTCGGGGACGACCAGCGCCTTCGCGTCGGTGTACAGCACGAGGCGGGTGTCCACGAACTGGCCGGGAATGAGCTGGCCGCGGCGATTTTCGAACTCGCCCTTGAGCAGGAGCGTTCCCGTCTGCGGATCCACGGCGTTGTCCACGAACGCGAGGCGGCCACGGCGCCAGGTCGAGTCGTTCACGGACGAACGCACCTCGACCCACGCGGTCTGCCGGTGACGCATCAGCTCGCGCACCGCGTCCTGCGGAATGCTGAAGGTGACCCGGATGGGCTCCACGCGGTTGATGGTGACGAGCGGATCGCTCGTCGCCGCCTTGACGTAGTCGCCGACGTTGACCAGCCGGCGCCCGGTCCGGCCCGAGACGGGGGCGCGAATGGTGGCGTATTGCAGGTTGAGCCGCGCCGCCTCCATGGCGGCCGAGTCGGCGCTCACCGTGGCCGCCAGCGCCTCGGCCGAGGCGTTGCGCTGTTCGAAGTCGGCCTGCGACGTCAGCTGCTGCGCCAGCAGTTGTCGCGCCCGGGCCGCGTCGAGACGGGCCGCGTCCGCCTGCGCGCGGTCGCGTGCGAGTTGCGAGCGCCATTGCTCGAAGGTCGCCCGGAACGGCCGGGGGTCGAGTTCGAACAGCACCTGCCCCTGGCTCACGTCGCTGCCCTCGCGGAAGCCGACTCGCACGACGACGCCGCCGACGTTGGAACCCACCTGGGCGCTCTCGATGGCTTCGACGGTGCCGGTGGCGATGAGCGCGTAGGGAACATCCTGTTGGACCGCGACCGCGACGGTGACCGGAACCCGCGGGCGGCCGGTCTTGCGCCCGGCTCCGCAACCGGCGGTCAGCGCGAGCGCGAGAAGCAGCAGGCAGGCGAGGATGCCGCGGACGGGGGTGGGCGGGATGCGTCGTGGCGGTTCGATCATCGGGGGGGGACCGTGGGGTGGAAGCCCTGCGAGCCTGGGCCGGAGCGCCACGAACGGTTCGCGACGTATGCGCCAGTCTAGCCGAGTCGTGTGGGGGTAAGTCAGCGGCTTGTCATCGAATCGGCCGGAGACGCGCGCCCGTCCCGGGTGAGGGCGCGTCGGGCAGGAAAACCGCGGCCGTCACAGGCCGAGGCCGAGCTGGCGCGCCAGCACGGGAGGCTCGGGCTCGATGGCCGGCCGGGCGGGCTCGCGCCGGGCCACGCCGCGCACCAGTGTCGCCACCTGGTCGCCAAGGGCCTTGATCCGGGACCGCTCGAGGTGCGCCCTCCCTCGAAAGTCGTTTTCCAGAGCGACGCGCACCTCGGGCCAGGTCCGGTCCAGCTCCGCGAGGAAGTGTTCCCGGGTGCCGGGGCGCAGGTAGAGGAGGTTCGTCCAGATCTTCTCGGCGCCCGCGTCGCGAGCCGCCCGGACCACCTCGGCGATGACCGCCGGGGAATCCGAGAGCCCCGGGATGATCGGAGCCATCGCGATCCCGACGCGAATTCCGGCGTCGGCCAGCGCCCGAACCGCCCGGAGCCGCTGTCGCGGCGGCGGCGCGCCCGGTTCGGTCAGTTGCGCGACGCGATCCTCGAGGGTCGGCAGCGAGATCTGCACGCTGACCTTCGCCCGCGCCGCGGCCGTCGCGAGCACGTCGAGGTCGCGAACGACGAGCGGGCCGCGTGTCAGGATCCCGAACGGGGTCGCGGCCCCGGCGAGGGCGACCAGGCACTCGCGCGTCAGCCGATAGCGCCCCTCGGCCGGTTGATACGGATCGGTGGCGGCGCCGACGGCGACGAACCCGCGCTGCCACGAACGACGCGAGAGTTCGCGCCTGAGCACTTCGGCGACGTTGACCTTCACGCGGATCGAGGTGCCGTAGCGCGAGTCCGAGGGACGCTCGGCGCGCCGTTCGAAGGCGCGCACGTAGCAGAAGGTGCAGCGGTGGGCGCAGCCCATGTACGGGTTCAGAGACCACTCGAACGGCATTCCGCGAACCGGGTTCAGGGCCGAGCGGCAGGGCTCCTCGCGGTATTCGGGGCGCGACATGAAGGCAGGGATACCGCAGGGCAGGCACCTGCACAAGTGGGCAGTCGCGAGACCATTCGAGGGGGCCGAGTCGTCCATGTCGCATAAGAGATATTATGTAACGCTACGGATGGAAATCGGTCGCCGTTCCGGGTTCGAACCCGGGCGGGCGCGACGCCGGCCTTCCCCGCCGGGCCAGCGCCGTGCGGGTCAACGCGGGTCCGCCTCGTGTGTCCAGACCGCGAACCGGGCGCTCCCCGTGGATTCCTCAGACCGCCGCGACGACGACGTTGAGAAGCTTGTCCGGCACGTGGATGATCTTGCGGACCGTCGCTCCCTCGACGTACCGCCGGATGCGCTCGTCGGCCAGCGCGGCGGCCTGAACGGCATCCTGCGCCGATCCTCGCGGCAGTTCGAGCGTCGCCCGCAGTCTGCCGTTCACCTGGATGGCGACCGTGACCGTTTCCTCGACGCACAGGGCCGGGTCGTGGGCCGGCCACGGCTCGTAGGCGATCGAGCCCGGATGCCCGAGCCGCGACCAGAGTTCCTCACCCAGGTGAGGCGCGAACGGGGAAATCAGCTTGAGGAACGGTTCGAGCAGCGCCCGCGGCCGCGTGCCGAGCGGGTTGACCTCGTTGACGAACACCATCATCTGCGCGATCGCCGTGTTGAACTTGAGCGCCGCGACGTCGTCGCCGACCTTGCGGATCGTCCGGTGAAGCGTTCGCAACGCCGCCTCGGGCGGCGCATCGTCCGTCAGCGTGAGCGAGCCGTCCTCGTTCAGGTACAGCCGCCAGACGCGGTCCAGGAACCGGGTGATGCCCTCGACGCTCTTCGAGCTCCACGGCTTCATGGCCTCCAGCGGGCCCATGAACATTTCGTAGATGCGCAGCGCGTCGGCGCCGTACTGCTCGATCATGTCGTCGGGGCTGACGACGTTCCCCCAGCTCTTCGACATCTTGCGGTTGTCCTCGCCGAGGATCGTGCCCTGGTGCACCAGCTTCATGAACGGCTCGGGCGTGCTCACGACGCCGATGTCGAACAGGACCTTGTGCCAGAAGCGCGCGTACAACAGGTGCAGCACGGCGTGCTCCGCCCCACCGACGTACAGGTCCACCGGCATCCAGTACTTCTCCTTCGCCGGGTCCACCAGGGCGTCGCGGTTCCCCGGGTCGAGGAAGCGCAGGTAGTACCAGCACGAGCCCGCCCACTGCGGCATGGTGTTCGTCTCGCGCCGGGCCGGCCGGCCGCTGGCCGGGTCGGTCGTCGCGAGCCAGTCGGTCGCGTTCGCGAGCGGGCTCTCCCCCGTACCGGACGGCTTGAAATCCTTGAGCTCGGGCAGTCGAACGGGCAGCTGCTGTTCCGGCAGCGGCCGGTGCTGCCCGTCCACCCAGACGATCGGAAACGGTTCGCCCCAGTAGCGCTGGCGTGAGAACAGCCAGTCCCGGAGCTTGTAGTTGACCGCCCTGCGCCCGACGCCTCGCGCTTCCAGCCAGGCGGTGATCTTGCGCCGCGCCGCCTCGGGCGCCAGCCCGTCGATCGAGAAGGAGCCGTCGGGGGTCGTGGAGTTCACGGCCGTGCCGGACTCGTGGTCGCAGTAGGCCGCCTGCCCGACGTCCCCGCCGGCGACCACCTCGCGAATGGGCAGTCCGAACGCGCGCGCGAACTCCCAGTCGCGCTCGTCGTGGGCGGGCACGGCCATGATGGCGCCGGTCCCGTAGCCCATCAGGACGTAGTCCGCGATCCACACGGGCAGCTTCTCGCCGTTGACCGGATTCACCGCGTGACCGCCGGTGAACTCTCCCGACTTGTCCTTCTCCTCCTGGCGCGCGAGGTCGCTCTTGTGCGCGGCCGCCGCGCGGTAGGCCTGGACCGCCGCGCGGCGGTCCGGCGTCGTCACGGCATCCACGAGCGGGTGCTCGGGCGCGAGCACCATGTAGGTCGCGCCGAACAGCGTGTCCGGCCGGGTCGTGAAGATGCGCAGGCTGCCGGCGGCGCCGTCGATCGGGAAATCCACCTCGGCGCCGATCGAGCGGCCGATCCAGTTCTTCTGCATCTCGAGCGTGCTCGCCGGCCAGTCCACGAGCTTCAGGTCGTCCAGCAGCCGGTCGGCGTACTCGGTGATCTTCAGGACCCATTGCCGCATCGGCCGGCGGACCACCTCGAAGCCGCCGACCTCGCTGCGGCCGTCCACGACCTCCTCGTTCGCGAGCACGGTGCCGAGCTCGGGGCACCAGTTGACCGGGACCTCCGCCACGTAGGCGAGTCCGCGCTCGTACAGCTTGAGAAAGATCCACTGCGTCCAGCGGTAGTAGTCCGGGTCCGTCGTGTCCACTTCGCGGTCCCAGTCGTGGGACAGGCCGGCCCGACGCATCTGCTTGCGGAAGTTGTCGATGTTCTGGCGCGTCGTGATCGCCGGGTGCACGCCGGTCTTGACCGCGTATTGCTCGGCGGGCAGCCCGAAGGCGTCCCAGCCGGTGCAGTGCAGGACACTGAAGCCCTGCATGCGCTTCATCCGGCACAGGATGTCGGTCGCCGTGTAGCCCTCGAGATGTCCGACGTGCAGCCCCGCGCCCGAGGGGTACGGAAACATGTCGATGCAGTAGAACTTCTCGCGGGCGGGATCCTCCACGGCGCGGAAGGTCTTGTTCTCGACCCAGTACCGCTGCCAGCGGGGCTCGACTTCCGAAAATGGATAGCGATTGCTCATGGGGCCCTGATCGTGGGTCCGAAGTGGAAAGCGGGGCCGCAGGATAACGGACCTGCCCGGCGAGCGTCACGCGGCGGCCGGCCGGCCGGCGGGCCGAGGCGGGCGAGCCTGCTCCCGCGAGCGCGGGGGCGGCGCGCGATCGTGCGGCGGCTACCCTCCCGCGACCGCCCGCGTCGCCTGCTCGAGCGCCGCGATCGGGTCGGCGCGACCGCCCTTCCACGCCGCTTCGGCGCGATAGATCTCGTCGAGAGCGTGCGCCAGCTCGCGCGGCGAGCGACGGCGCATGAGCTCGGCCGAAGCCGGCTTCCAGCGCGCCCAGCCGCCGAGCGCGCCGCCGACCAGGTTCGCGAGCGCGAACATCAGTTCGCCCTCGCTCTCGCGGGCGGCGAGCAGCCGGCCGAGCCGCTTGCCGGCGAGGGCCGCGTCGCCCATCGCGACGGCCAGCAGGTACTGCGGCAGCTCCGATCCGAGCACCGGACGGGCGAGGGCCAGCACGTCGGCCCGGGTCACCCTCCCGCCGGGTCCCGCCCAGCCCGCGAGCTTGGAGAGCTCGCTGAAGAAGGAAACCGACTCGGCTTCGCACACGCTGACCAGCGTCTCGAGCGCTTCGGCCTCGACGGCGATGGACTCCGACGCCAGCCGGCGTCTGCCCCATTGCGCGAGGGTGCGCGTGTCCGCGCCCGCGGCCTCCCAGGTGTTCGCGCAGGCCGACTGCAGGGGCGCGAGGGTCTTGCGGGGCTTGTCGGCCGCCGCCTCGATCAACACGATGCGCGACTCCCCCCCGGGCCGGCCGAGCCCCGCTGCCAGCTCGTTCGCGCGCTTCTCGCTGCGCGCCAGCCCCTCGACCCCCATCACCAGCGTCAGCTCGCGCGGCGCGAACAGCGAGACGCTCTGCCAGGCGTTGAGCACCACGTCCACGTCGTCCTCGCCCGGCCACAGCACGCGGGCCGCGGCCGACTCGGGCACCGCCAGCGCCCAGGCGCGGCGGTACTCGCCGAGGAACGCCGCCTTCAGCGCTTCGTCGGGACCGTGGACGTACAGCGACGGCGGGAAATCGCCGGCGAAGGCGCGTTCGAGCAGCGCCGGGCCGTCGGCCGGCACCGCCGCGCGGGCCTTCGTCGCGGCGCCGCGGCGGGCGGGCGCGCGCGCGCCCGCGTCGTCACCAGCCTTCGACCGAGCGGGTGAGGATTTCGTCCGCGATCTTGTCGATGGCTTCCTTGCGTCCATCGCTCTCCGTCTTCGCCGTCTGCCCCGGCACGTCCTGCACGTAGTAGTTCGCGGTGCGGACGATCTCGTCGCTCCACAGCTCGCGATTCTTGACCAGGTCCTTGAACGTCACCTGCACGGCGATCGTGACGCGGTACTCCTGCGCGGTCGAGGCGTCGGTGAAGCCGAAGACCGCGTTCTTGTACTGCGTGATCCTTCCCCGCACGACGCAGTTCGCCGACTTCTCGTCCACGACCTTGAGATGGTTGTCGCGCACGAAACGCTGGACCACGGCCTGCGAGATCTCCTGGTCGAGCGTGTACTCGGTGGTCGCGTTCTCGAACGTCGGGATCGCCACCGACTTGAGGTGCGACGGCAGCAGCGCGGGACTGCTCGTGTAGGCGCAGGAACAAAGCACGAGCCCCGCGGCCGTCAGCGCGGCCGCGAGGGCCGCGCGCGGGGCGCGGGGCTCGGTGTCAGGCAGCCGAAGAATGGTCCTGGGCCTCGTCGTCGCCCTTCGACTGGATGCCGAAGAGCTTCATGCGGTAGCGGAGCTTGTCGCGCTTCAGGTTGAGGAGTTCCGCCGTGCGGCTCTGGTTCCACTTCGTAGCATACGAAGCTCGCAGGATCAAGGCCCGCTCCAGTTCCTCGACGAGCGATTCGAACGGAATGCCGGTGGACGGAATCGGCCCGGTCACGACCTCGTCCACGCGCTGGCCGATCGAGGCGTCGCCGGAGGCGCGGACCCTGCCCGCGAGCTTGAAGTGCGGAGCGTCGAGCACCTCCCCCGACTCCAGAAGCACGGTGCGCTCGAACAGGTTCCGCAACTCGCGGATGTTTCCGGGCCACGGGTAGTCGAGCAGCAGGCGCTGGCCCGCCGTGGACAGGTCGCGGAACGGCTTCTTGAACTGCTTCGCGAAGCGTTCCATGAACAGCCGGGCCAGCGGGACGATGTCCTCCCGTCGTTCGCGAAGCGGCGGCACGTAGAGCGGCACGACCTTGAGACGATAGTAGAGGTCCTCGCGGAACGAACCTTCCTTCACCATCTTCTCCAGGTCCTGGTTGGTCGCCGAGATGATGCGCAGATTGACGGCGATGTCCTTGGTGCCGCCGACACGCTTGAAGGTGCGGCGCTCGAGGACACGCAGCAGCTTGACCTGCAGCATCGGCGACATCTCGCCGATTTCGTCGAGGAACAGGGTGCCGCCGTTCGCCAGCTCCATGAGCCCGAGTTTCTGGGCACGCGCATCGGTGAACGCGCCCTTCTCGTGGCCGAACAGCTCGGATTCGAGCAATTCGCTCGGGATGGCCGCGCAGTTGATTTCGACGAACGGCTGGGAGTGCCGGGCGCTCATGCGGTGGATGAGGTTCGCGAAGTATTCCTTGCCGGTGCCGCTCTCGCCCTCGATCAGGACGCTGGTCGTGTCGCCGCGCGCCACCTGCTCGGCGATCGCGTAGGCCTCCTGCATCGCCGGGCTGGACGAGTGCAGGTAGTCCTCGTCCGCGAACGCCTGGTTGCGCAGGCGGCGCAGCTCGAGCCACAGCTTCTGCGACTCCATCGCCCGCTGGGCCAGCGCCAGCAGCTCCTCGTTCTGGAACGGCTTCTTCACGAACCAGAAGGCGCCGGCGCTCATGGCCTCGACGGCCGTTTCCAGCTCGCCGAAGGCGGTCATGAGCACGACCGGAACCTCGGGCTGGACGCGCTTGATCTCGCGCAGCAGCTCGATCCCGGTGCCGTCGGGAAGTTTGAGGTCGAGAAACGCCAGGTCGGGCATGTCCCGCTCGATGGCCTCGCGGGCCTCGCGCACGGAGGCCGCCGCGAGGACCGTGTAGCCGTCCTCCTCGAGCGCCTGGCTGACGAAGTGTCGGATCGAATCCTGGTCGTCCACGACCAGTACGTTCGCCTTGCTCATGATCGTCCTCCCTGGGCATCCAACGGCAACTCCACGCGGAACGTGGCGCCGTGGCCCGGTTCGCTGTGGACGGACAGGTTTCCGCCGTGTCGCTTGACGATGTCGTGTGAGATGTACAACCCGAGGCCGGTGCCTCCGGGCTTGGTCGTGAAGAACGGCTCGAACAACGTGCGGCAGGTCGCTTCGTCGATTCCGTGGCCCTGGTCGGTGACCGTCGCCACGAGGCTGACGGGCGCGCCGCGCCCGCCGGCCGGCCGCTCGCTGGCGAAGCGCACGGCGATGCGGCTGCCGGCGGGCGACGCCTCGGCCGCGTTCTTGATGAGGTTGATGAACACCTGCTGGAGCTGGTCGGCGTCGTGCGGCGCGTCCGGCAGGCCGTGGGGGGAGTCGAAGAAGACCTCCACGCGCCGCTCGCGAAGCACCGGCTCGAGCGACTGGTGCGCGCGCCGCGCCGTCTCGAGCAGCGGGCGCGGCCGCAGTTCCAGGCGGCGCGGGTGCGTGACGTCGAACAGGTCCTGCACGATGCGGTCGAGGCGCTTGATCTCGCCGAGGATGAAGTCGACGCTGCGCCGCTGCGCCGGATCCTCCCCCAGCGCCCGCGACAGGTGTTGGACGCCCATGCCGATTCCGGTGAGTGGATTGCGGATCTCGTGCGCGACGCTGGAAGTGAACCGCCCGAGCGCGGCCAGGCGGTCGAGGCGCCGGGCGTTCTCCTCGGCGCGCTTGATCGGCGTCAGATCGAGGAAGGTGGCGATCGCCCCGTAGACGACGTCGGAATCGTCACGCAGCCGCGAGGTCGTGAGCTGGACCGGCACGGCCGATCCGTCGCGTGCACGCACCATGGCTTCCTGCCGCTGGGCGTCACGGCCCTGATCGAGCGTGTCGCGCACCAGCAGGTCCACGTCCTCGCCCAGCACCTCGGCGGCCGGCCGCGTGAGCGCCTCGGCCTCGGGCCAGCCCAGGAGATCCTCGGCCGCGCGGTTGAGGCTCAGGACCTCGCCGTCGAGGTTCACGGCCACGAGCGAGCTGACGATGCCGTCGAGCACGTCCTGCTGGAATCGCTCGCTCCGTCGCAGATCCTGCAGGAGCCGGGCGTTTTCGACCATCGGCGCCACCGACAGCGCGATGGATTCGAGCAGCGTGACGTCGCCGGCGGTCAGCGGCGGCGCGCCGGCCGAGCGGGCGGCGGCGATCACGCCGAGGGAGGCGAAGCCGCCGCAGGCGAGGCAGCGCTTCTGAGCGGCCTCGGTCTCGCCGGGCCACCCGTCCGCGGCCGGTCCCGGAGGCGGCACGAGCAGGCGGGCATCTCCGAGCAGGCAGCCCTCGCACGCACCGGCCGCGCCCCCCGAGGGGCTGCGCTGCAGCGGCACGCTCGCCAGCGAGCCGATCTGCTGGAAACGTTCGTAAAGCGGGTGACCTTCGGCGAGGAAGACGGGCGGATGCCGGCGGCCGTCCTGGTGGAGCAGCGCGCGGTTTCGCCACACGGTGCGCGCGAGGGCGCCGCGCTCGCCGATGAGCGGGCATTCCAGCGTCTCGCCGGGGCCGGAGGCGCCGGTCCACGCGCCCGTGAGCCGCCCGCGCTCGCGATCCACGAGCAGCAGGCCCACCTGCTCGAAGCCGAAGGCGTGCTGCAGGTAGCGCGCGACCGTGCGGGTGGTCTCGCCAGTGTCCACGGTGCGGCTCAGGCTGCCGGCCACCTCGCGCAGGGAGACGAGCTGGACGTTCGTCTCGATCAGGCGCCGATGGCTGCGCTCGAGCTCTTCGACCAGCTCCGAGAGCGTGCGCACGAGCGTGTCGGAGTCGTCGAGCCCCGCCGTCGCCGTGGTCGCGGCGCGATCGGAAAGCCCCCGGACTTCGTCCACCCTGCGCAACAGGGTGCGCAGCGCTTCGCTGTTCGCTTCGGTCATGGACCCGCGTCACCGCCGGGCCAGGGGTTGCTCGGCGGGGTTCGTCGAACCGTCGGAAGCGCGCCGCCGTGAGGGCGGGTGGGCGGCGCGCTTCGGTGATCCACGTCCTGCGGGCGCGATCGCGCCCGCTGGTTTCAGCCTTCCACGAACTCGCGCACGGACTGCGCGACGTGGCGAATCATGTCCTCCGTCAGCTCGGGATAGATGGGCAGGGCCAGCGTCTCGTTCGCCGCCGCCTCGGAGACGGGCAGGTCGCCCGGCTTGCCCCCGAGGTGGGCGAAGCACTTCTGCAGGTGCAGCGGCACCGGGTAGTAGACCTCGCAGCCGATGTTCCGCTCGGCCAGATGCTTCTTGAGCTCGTCGCGGCGGGCCACGCGGATCACGTACTGGTTGTAGATGTGGCGCGTGCGCGGGTCGTGGTGGGGCGTGCCGACCTTCGAGCCCTCGAACAGGCGGTTGTAGAGCGCGGCGTTCTTCGCCCGGCCCTCGCTCCAGCGGTCGAGGTGCCGCAGCTTCACGCGCAGGATGGCCGCCTGCAGGGCGTCCAGCCGCGAGTTGGTCCCGACGACCGAGTGGTAGTACTTCGGCCTCGCGCCGTGGTTGCACAGCAGCCGGACCTTGTCCGCCAGCTCGGCGCTCTGGGTGACGATCATCCCGCCGTCACCGGCGCCGCCGAGGTTCTTCGAGGGGAAGAACGAGAACGTGCCGAAGTCGCTCATCGAACCCGAGCGGCGGCCCTCCCACTCCGAGCCGATGGACTGCGCCGCGTCCTCGATCAGGTAGAGCTGGTGCTTGTCGCAGATCGCCTTGAGCGCCGGGATGTCCGCGCACTGGCCGAACAGCGAGACCGCCACGACCGCCTTGGTGCGCGGGGTGATTGCCTTCTCGAGCAGGTGCAGATCGAGGTTGTAGGTCTTCGGGTCCACGTCCACGAACACCGGGGTGGCGCCGTTGTTGGCCACCGTGCCGGCCGTGGCGAAGAACGTGTAGGTCGGGCAGATCACCTCGTCCCCGGGACCGATGTCCAGGGCCCACAGCCCGAGCAGGATCGCGTCCGTGCCCGACGCGCAGGCTACCGCGTGCGAGGTCTGCGAATAGCGTGCGACCTCCTGCTCGAGCCCCGCGATCTCGGGCCCGCCGATGAAATGGCAGCTCTCCAGGACGCCCCGGACGGCGGCGTCGACCTCGGGACGGATCGTGTCGTACTGCGCGCGCAGGTCGAGCAGCGGCACCTTCGCGATGGTGTTGGTCGGCATGGGGCTCTCCCTCGGTCGATTCCGGGCGGCCGCGGCTACGCGTCCGCCCATCCCTGGTTCTCGAGCAACTGTTCGACGGGCACCGGCCGCAGCGGACGCGCCGGCTTGCCCATCACGATCATGCGCGCCTCGACGTCCTTCGTGACCGTCGAGCCGGCGGCGACGAGGGCGTCCTCGCCGATGGTCACGCCCGGCAGCGTCACGCTGCCGGCGCCGACGCGGCCGCCCTTGCGGACCGTGACGCCCTTGAAGTGCTTGAAGCGCTCCTGCGTGCGACCTACGAAGTTGTCGTTCGAGGTGACGACGCCGGGGGCGATGAAGACGCGGTCCTCGAGCGTCGAGTAGGCGGTGATGTAGCACTCGCTCTCGAGCTTGCAGTAGCGGCCGACGGTGCAGAAATTCTCGACCGTGACGCCGCGCCCGACGATCGTGCCGCGCCCGATGGTGACGTTCTCGCGGATGGTCGCGAGGTCGGCCATCAGGACCTTGGCGTCCACGGCGGCGCCGCGATAGAGCACGACGCCCGTGCCGACGATGCTCAGCTCACCGACCGTGAGCGGCGGCAGCTCCTGCTCCTTCGTGGTCGCGGAGTTCGCGGCCTTCATGGGGCGCTTGCCCAGGGAGGCGTGGTCGTCGATGCGGACGGTGCTCCCCACCACCGTGTCCTCGTGGATCACGACGTGATGGCCCAGCCGGCAGCCGGCCCCGAGCACGACGTTCGCCCCGATGACGCAGAACTCGCCGAGCGTCGTGCCCTCGCCGATGCGCGCGGTCGGATGGACGACGCTGGTCACGCGACCTCCTGGGGCAGCGGCTGGATCGCCACCGGAGCGCCGCCGGACCTGAGCGACTTCTGGGCCGCGTCCAGGACCTTGACGACCCGCAGCCCGCCGAGCCCGTCCGTGAGCGGGGTCTTGCGATCGCGGACGCACTCGACGAAGTGCAGACACTCGAGCCGCAGCGGCTCCTGCAGCGAGATCTTCGGGATCAGGATGTCGCCGCTGCGCACCGTGAGCGCGTCGCCGTACGACACGATCTGTCCGGCGCGGTCCACGCCCTTGTCGTAGATCCGGATCTTCTCGCTGGCCTCCATGTCGTCGAACACGACCATCTTCTGCGAGCCCACGACGGTGAACTTGCGCAGCTTGTGGGGATCGAGCCACGAAACGTGCACGTGCGCCAGCTTGCCGCCGGGGAACTTCATGTCCACGAACACGACGTCCTCGACGCCGGACTGCAGGAAGTCGGAGCCGCGGGCGACCACGTCCAGCGGTTCGGCTTCGAGCAGGTGGAGCACGACCGACAGGTCGTGCGGCGCGAAGCTCCACAGCGCGTTCTCGTCCCTGCGGACCTTGCCGAGGTTGACGCGCTGACAGTAGATGTAGAGCAGGTCGCCGATCGATCCGTCCTGCACCATCTTCTTCAGGTACTGGACGCCCGGGTGGTACAGGAGCAGGTGCCCGACCATCAGGACGCGGCCCTTCTGCTTCGCCAGCCGGCAGAGCTCCTCGGCGTGCGCGACCTCGAGCGTCAGCGGCTTCTCGACGTAAACGTCCTTGCCCGCCTCGAGCAGCGACTTGGCGAGCGGATAGTGGCTCACCGCCGACGCCGCGACGACCACGCCCTGGATGTCGGGGTCGGCGGCGACCTGCGCGACGTCGGAATACGCCTTCGTGCCCGCGTACTGCGCGGCCGTCTTCTCGAGTCGCTTCGCGTCGGCGTCGCAGACCGCGACCAGCCGCGCGCCGGGCAGATTCGAGAAGTTACGGACCAGGTTCGCGCCCCAGTCCCCCGTTCCCACGACCGCGATTCCGATCCGATCCGACACCGCTTCCTCCCATTCCATTTCCGCGCGAACATCCGGGATCCCAAGTGCGAACGCGCGAAACTAACCCGCGCGCCGCGAAGGGGTCAACGCACGGCGGCTCAGGCCGCCATCGGCTCGATGCCCTCCACCCGGTTGCGCCCGTTCCGCTTCGCGGTGTAGAGCGCCCGATCGGCCGCCTCGATCAGCGAAGCGACCGTGTCGCCGTCGTCCGGGTAGCAGGAGATGCCCACGCTCACCGTGATGCTGCCGGTCGGCGCCAGCGGGAAGGTGTGCTGGGCGATGCAGGCGCGCAGCCGTTCGGCGACCGAGGCGGCGCCGACGCGTTCCGTCTGCGGAAGGATCACCGTGAACTCGTCGCCGCCGTACTTGGCCACCAGGTCCCACGAGCGCACCTGCCGGGTGAACAGCTGCGCGATCTCCTTGAGCAGGAAGCTGCCGCGCAGGTGCCCGTTGCGGTCGTTGTAGGTCTTGAGGTTGTCCACGTCCACCATGAGCAGCGTCAGGCTCTGGCGGAAGCGCAGCGCGCGCTTGATTTCGCGGCGCAGGGCGGTCTTGAGGTAACGATAGTTGTAGACCTGCGTGAGGTCGTCGGTCACCGCCATCTTCTCGAGGTTCTCGCCGATGCGCAGGTTCTCGAACAGCGCGGCCGCCCACGAGGCGAGCAGCATGAGCGCGCGCGCGTCGCGGAACTGGAAGCGCGGCGACTGCCGGCGGCGGTAGACGGCCACGTGCCCCATCTCGTGTTCCCTCAGCCGCAGCGGCACGAACAGCGCCGGACCCGAGTCGAGTCCGGGGCAGCCGGCCTCCCGTGCCGGCGGGCGCGCCTCGGAAAGGTCGGCGAAGACGCGCGGCCCTCCCCCGGTCAGGAACGAGCGGTCGAAGCTGGTGGGGGCGCACGCCCCTTCGGGGGCGTCGGGGTTCGGTTCGCCCCGCCGCAGCGTGAATCGCTCGAGGTGACGCCCGGTCCCGACGAGCAGCGTCGCACCGTCGGCATCGGTCTGCAGGAGCGCCTGCTGGAGCAGCGCCGCGATCAGTTCGGTCCGCGAGCGCGGGGCCGAGCGGCCGGTCAGGTCCATGAGTGCGGCGAGGAGTTTTCTGCGTCCCAGCATGTTGGCTCCGCGGCGTGTGGGGCAAATCCCACGCAAAGGTGGCAATGCCTGTGCCACGACGCGAATTCGGTCAGCGCCTCCGCGCGCCGGCCAGCAGGCGCAGCACCAGCCAGGCGCTGCGGAGGCCGAAGATCACCGTGCCCGCCACGATCAGCACCCAGCCGAGCGCGCGCTGGGCCTGTGTCAAAGGCAACTCGTGATTGAGTTTGCTCCAGACGATGAGCGCCCAGAGAAGGGCCGCGAAGAGCGACACCGAGAACACGGCCCGGGCCGCGAGCCAGCCCTCGGGCGCGCCCAGCGCCAGGTCGGGGCCCCTGCCGGCATGCGCGATTTCGCCCGAGGGACCGCGTGCGGAATGCACGGGCTCCGGGGGCGCGGTGGGATTTTGACCAACCTCTCCGGCCCGTCGGGCAGCCCACAGCCGCGCGGCCCCGAGCAGGAACGCCCGCCGCGCGCGGACCTCGAAGCCGGCCGCGGCCAGCTCGCGCTCGAACTCGGGCCCGCTGCCGAACTCGAAGATGGACCGACTCAGGTAGCGATAGGCGCTCGGGTCGGGCGACAGCCGGCCGAGCAGCGGGATCCCGTGGCGGACGTAGGTCGCGAGCAGCGGGCGAAGGGGGCCCTCCGCCGGCGCGGTCGCTTCGAGCACGCACAGCACGCCGCCCGGACGCAGCACCCGGGCGATCTCGGCGAGCGCCGCGCCGCGCGGGCGCAGGTTGCGGATGCCGAAGGCGATGGTCACGGCGTCGAGCGAACCGTCGCGCAGCGGCAGCCGGAAGCCGTCCGCGCACGCGAAACGAGGCGCCCAGCCGGTGGCCCCCTGCGCCTCACGCGCCGTCTCCAGCATGCGCGCGCTGACGTCCATGCCGAGCAGCAGCCTTCCCGGCCGGCGCAGCCCGCTCAGCGAGACGCCGCTGCCGGTGCACAGGTCGAGGACCGAACGCGCGTCCGCGGGAACCGCGCGCCACATCGCCTCGCGCCAGGCGCCGTCCTGCCCCAGCGTCATGAGCCGGTTGAGCAGGTCGTAACGCCCCGAGACGTCGTCGAACATCGATGCCATCGCGCGCGAGGCGTGCGGCTCGAATCGGTCGGAGGTCATGCGCAGGGCCCGTGCAGCGCGAAGGGTGGTGCGCCCGACAGGAATCGAACCTGTAACCTTTAGCTCCGGAGGCTAACGCTCTATCCAATTGAGCTACGGGCGCACGGCGGGCGAGGTTTATAGCACAGCGCCCGGTGACTTTCACGCGCGAGGCGTCGCGGTCTCCCTCGCGACTTTTCGGCGCCGGCCCGCAGAAAGCAGGCGCAATCCTCCGCGAGCGATGCTACGTTGAGGCGAATGCGCCGGCGCCCCGCGGTGGTTCACGCGGCGCCCGCGCGCGAAACCCGTTCCCGCAAGGAGTTCCGTGAGCGTTCATGCCGCGCAGGTCATGGGCGGTCCCCTGCCCCCCATCATCCAGGGCGGAATGGGCATCGCGGTGTCCAACTGGCGGCTCGCGCGTGCGGTCGCGAGCCTCGGGCAGATCGGCGTGGTGTCGGGAACCGTGATCGACACCGTGCTCGTGCGGAGGCTGCAGGACGGCGACCCCGGCGGACATGTGCGCCGCGCGATGACGCACTTCCCGATTCCCGGCGTCGCGGCGTCGGTGCTCGAGCGGTTCTTCCTGCCCGAGGGTGCGCGCGGCAGCGCACCCTACGCGCTGCTGCCCATGTACCAGCAGGTCGTGACGGCGGCGCGCGAGCAGCTCGCGATGCTCGCCGCCTTCACCGAAGTCCGGCTCGCCAAGGAAGGCCACGACGGCCTCGTCGGCATCAACCTGCTGACCAAGGTGCAGATGCCGAACCTGGCGCTGCTCTACGGGGCCCTGCTCGCCGGCGTTGACTTCGTGCTCATGGGCGCCGGCATTCCCCGCGACATCCCCGCCGCGCTCGACGCTCTGGCGCTGCACCGCCCGGCGGAGATCCGGCTCGACCTGGAGCAGGCGTCCGCGGGGCGCGTCGAGCTGCTGCGGCTCGACCCCGCGCGCCACTGGTCGGCGCTTCCCGCGCCCCTTGCGCGTCCGCGCTTCCTGCCCATCGTCGGCAGCCATTCGCTCGCGATCATGCTGGCGCGCAAGACGCCCGGCATAGACGGGTTCGTCGTCGAGGGTCCGACCGCGGGCGGCCACAACACGCCTCCGCGCGAAAAGGGCGTCTTCGACGAGAACGGAGAGCCGGTGTACGGACCGCGCGACCTCGCCGACCTGGAGAAGATCCGCGAACTGGGCCTGCCCTTCTGGGTCGCGGGCGGCGGCGGCTCCCCGGCGGCGCTGACCGCGGCCCGCGCCGCGGGCGCGGCCGGCGTGCAGGTCGGGACGCTGTTCGCCTACTGCGAGGAGTCGGGTCTCGACGAACGCATCCGCGGCTCCGTGCTGGCGAGCGCCGCGCGCGGCGAGGTGCGCGTGCGGACCGACTCGCGCGCCTCGCCCACGGGATTTCCGTTCAAGGTCGTGTCGTGGCCGCAGGCGCCGGGGGCGGACGCTCCGCGGAAGCGCATCTGCGATCTCGGCTACCTGCGCGTCGCCTACGAAAAGCCCGAGGGCGGTGTCGGCTACCGCTGCGCGAGCGAGCCGGAACGCGACTACCTCGCCAAGGGAGGCGACGCCGCCGAGCTCGACGGGCGCCGGTGCCTGTGCAACTCGCTGCTCGCCACCATCGGCCTCGCGCAGGTGCGCGAGGAAGGGCTCGAGCCACCGCTGCTGACGAGCGGCGACGACGCGGCCCATCTCGGCGATTTCCTCGCCGGCCGGACGCGCTACGCGGCCGCCGATGTCGTTCGCTGGCTGCTGGGAGGGTCGCGAGTCGCGGCCAACGGCGCGGCCGCGGCGCACGCCTGAGCCACGCGAGCCTCCCGCGTCGCGCGCAGGTCAGCGGGTTTCCGGACGCTTCCCCGTCACCCGCAGCACCTCCGCCACGTCCTTGTCGCCGCGGCCGGAGAGATTGACGACGACGCGGCGGTCGCGTCCGAGCGAGCGCCCCTCGCGCAGCACCCAGGCGAGCGCGTGCGAGGACTCGAGCGCCGGCAGGATGCCTTCGAGCCGGCACAGCGCTTCGAAGGCGGCGAGCGCCTCCTCGTCGGTCGCGCTCGAGTACTCGGCCAGCCCCTGATCGAGCAGCCACGCGTGTTCGGGGCCGAGCGCCGGGTAGTCGAGTCCGGCCGAGACCGAGTGCGTCTCGCGCACCATGCCGTGCTCGTCCTGCAGGATCAGCGTGCGCGTGCCGTGCAGCACGCCGGTCGTGTGCTCGGGCACGCGTGCGGCGTGCTTTCCGCTCGCCAGGCCCAGTCCGCCGGCCTCGACGCCGACCTTGCGCACGGCCGCATCGCCGAGGAACGCGTGGAAGAGCCCGATCGCGTTGCTCCCCCCGCCCACGCAGGCGACCAGCACGTCGGGCAGACCGCCGGCGAGCGCCGCGAACTGCGCGCGCGCCTCGAGCCCGATCACGCGGTGGAAGTCGCGCACGAGCCGCGGGAACGGGTGCGGCCCGAGCACCGAGCCGAGCACGTAGTGCGTGTCGCGCACGCGCGTCACCCAGTCGCGCAGCGCCTCGTTGATCGCGTCCTTGAGCGTCCTCGAGCCGGCGTCCACCTCGCGAACCTCGGCGCCCAGGAGCTTCATGCGCTCGACGTTGAGCTTCTGGCGGCGGGCATCCTCGACGCCCATGTAGACGACGCACGCGAGCCCGAAGCGGGCGGCCGCGGCGGCGGTCGCGACGCCGTGCTGGCCGGCGCCGGTCTCGGCGATGACCCGCGGCTTGCCCATGCGGCGGGCCAGCAGGCACTGGCCGATCGTGTTGTTGATCTTGTGCGCGCCGGTGTGGAGCAGGTCCTCGCGCTTGAGAAAGACGCGGCAGCCGGCCGCCTCCGAAAGGCGAACGGCCTCGATCAGCGGCGTCGGCCGGCCGGCGAAGTCGCGCAGCGTGTCGGCCAGCTCGCGGCGGAAGCCCTCGTCGGCCTGCGCGCGCTCGTACTCGCGCTCGAGCTCGTCCAGCGCGTGCACGAGCGTCTCCGGCACGAACCGCCCGCCGTAGGGGCCGAAGTGCCCGCGGGCGTCAGGCGGAACGGGCGGCGCCGGCATCGCACTCCCTCACGGCGGCGACGAAGCGCCGGACGCGATCAGGGTCCTTGAGTCCAGGGGCGCGCTCGAGCCGCGAGGCCGCGTCCACGCCGAACGGGCGCGCCGCGGCGATCGCGGCGGCGACGTTGTCCGCGGCGAGCCCGCCGGCCAGCATGACCGGCCGGCTCGCGGCGAGTTCGCGCGCCGACGTCCACGGGAACGACTCGCCCGTACCGCCGGCGAGCGTGGCGTGCGCGGTGTCGAGCAGGATCAGGTGCGGTTCCGCGGGCAGCGGGTCGCGGCGCAGGCCGTCCGCGCCCACGCGCGCCGAGAACGCGCACGGCAGCGGAAAATCCACCGGCCAGCGGTCCGGATCCACGCGATGCAGCTGGACGCGCGCCGCGCCGGCCCGCTGCGCCAGCGCGAGCGCCTGTTCGGGGCCGACCCCCGCCATCACCGCGACGGCGACCGCGCCGCCGAGTCCGGCGACGATTTCGCCGGCGAGCGCGGCGTCCACGCGGCGGGGGCTGTCGGCGTGGAGCACGAATCCGAGCCAGTCAGCGCCGGCCGCGAGCGCGACGCGCGCATCCTCGGCGTTCGTCACGCCGCAGACCTTGACGATGGTGTGGCCGCCGGAAGCCACGGTTCTCACCGCCCTTCCCCCGCCGCGGACGCGAGCATCGAGAGCGTCGCCGCGGGGTCGGCGCTGGTCATGAACACCTCGCCCATCAGCACCGCGTCGCAGCGCGTCGCACGCAGGCGCGCGAGATCCTCGGGCCGCGAAAGGCCGCTCTCGGCGACGGCGGTGACGAGCGGGGGAACCCTGGGCAGCAGCGCGAGCGAAACCCCGAGGTCCACCTCGAACGTGCGCAGGTCGCGGTTGTTGATGCCGACCAGGGTCGCGCCCGCGCGCAGGCTGCGGATCAGCTCGGGCTCGTCGTGCACCTCGACCAGCGCGTCCAGCCCGAGCAGCCGGGCCTCGGTGATGTAGCGCTGCAGTTCGGTCTCCGAGAGCAGCGAGGCCAGAAGCAGCACGCCATCGGCCCCGCGCGCGGCCGCGTCGAGGATCTGGTAGGAGTCCACGACGAAGTCCTTGAGCAGCAGCGGCAGCGCGACGGTGGGGCGCACGGCGTCCAGCCATGCGAGGTCGCCGCCGAAGTGGTCGGGCTCGGTCACGAGCGAAACGGCGGCAGCGCCGCCGGCGGCGTACAGCCCGGCCATCGCGACGGGGTCCACGTCCCCGCGCAGCACCCCGCGCGAGGGCGAGGCGCGCTTGACCTCGCACAGCAGCCGCAGCGGGTTTCCGGCCGGGCCGCGGCGCAGGGCGCGCTCGAGCCTGCCGGCGGGCTCGGTCCGCGGCAATCGCGCGCGCAGGACGTGCGGCGGGACCGCCTGGTGCATCGCCGCGACGCGGCGGCGACGGTCCCCGGCGATGCGCACGAGGACGTCGGGGACGCCTGCCGCTCCGCCGGACATCACGCCGGGCCCTGATGCGCGGCGCCGGCTTCGGGCGAGCGCACGACCAGGCAGCCCGCCACCAGGTCGTGAAGCGTCTGTCGCCTGCGGGTCCACAGGTTGAGCAGGTAGCCCAGCCCGCAGGTCATGCCCGACAGCCATTGCGCCCAGTTTCGGCCGGTCGCCCGCAGGAACGAGATGCGCCGCATCCGGTCGTCGCACACGCGCAGCCCGAGGAGCTGCTGACCGAGCGTCCCCTGGGCGCGGGAGGACTCGAGGACCGCGCAGTAGAGCCAGTAGAGCAGGAGGTTGATCACCCCGGCGCGCAGCAGGGCGGCATCCATCGGGTTGCCGCTCCCCCACGCATCCATGCCCGAGAGCACGCGAACGATGGCGGTGGGAAAGAACAGCACCAGCGTGTCCACGATTCCGCTCGCGAAGCGCCGCCAGAAGCCGCCGGGAATCATGGCGTCCGCGGCGTGGGCGACGGACGGAGGATGGACCGCGGTCGCGGGCTCCGGGAGGGCCGGGGCGCTCACGCCGGCGGCGCCGCCGTGCACGGGCGCTCCGCAGCGCGAACAGACCGCCTCGCCTTCGGAAAGCCACTGGCCGCATTGCGCGCAGAACATGCCGGCCCCTCCCTTCAGCCCCGGAACGCGGCGAGGTCGGCGAGCTTGCGGGCCGCGTCGCCGCTGTCAATGGCGCGCTGCGCGCGGGCCACGCCCGAGGCGAGGTCGGCCGCCGCGCCCGCGACGACCAGCGCGGCGCCGGCGTTGAGCACGACGATGTCGCGTCCCGCGCCCGGTTCGCCGCCGAGGATCGACCGCACCCGGGCGGCGTTCTCCGCGGCCGTTCCGCCCGCCACGCCGGCGCGATCGGTGTGCGCGAGCCCGAACTCGGCCGGGTCCACCGCGAACTCGCGGATCCTGCCGTCGTGCAGTTCCGCGACGTGGTTGTGGGCGAAGACCGTCAGCTCGTCCATGCCGTCGTGCCCGTGCACGATCATCGCCCGCTCGCTGCCGAGCACGAGCAGCACCTCGGCGATCGTGCGCACCAGCGAGTCGGAATAGACGCCCAGCAGCTGGCGGGTCGCGCCCGCCGGATTGGTCAGGGGGCCCAGCACGTTGAAGACGGTGCGCACGCCCAGCTCACGCCGGGGCCCGACCGCGTGCCGCAGCGCGCCGTGGTAGTTGGGCGCGAACAGGAAGGTGATGCCGAGCGCGTCGATCGAGCGCGCCGCGTCGATGGGCGCGAGATCGATGCCCACGCCCAGCGATTCGAGGACGTCGGCCGAACCGGTGCGGCTCGAGACGGCGCGATTGCCGTGCTTGGCCACCGCCACGTCGCAGCTCGCCACGACGATCGCGACGGTCGTCGAGATGTTGAACGTGCCGGCGTTGTCGCCGCCGGTGCCGCAGGTGTCGAGCAGCGGCTTGCGCTTGGTGTGCATCGGCGGCACCCGCCCGCGCATCGCCTCGGCGAAGCCGGCGATCTCCTCGGTCGTCTCCCCCTTCATGCGCAGCGCGATCGCGAGGCCCGCGATCTGCGACGGCGTGGCCTCGCCGGCGAGCACCTGCTCCATGGTGGCGCGGGACAGCTCGCGGGACAGGTCCTCCCTCACGACGGCGCGGGCGATGGCGGTCTGGATCAACTCGCGACTCTCCTTTGCTGGCGGCACAGCGTGAGGAAGTTCTCGACCAGGCGCAGGCCCTGCGCGGTGAGCACGGATTCGGGATGGAACTGGACGCCCCACGTCTCGTGCTCGCGGTGCTTGACGCCCATCAGCTCGCCCTCGGGCGTCCAGGCGACCGGTTCGAGCACCTCGGGCAGCCCGTCCTTCTCGACGATCAGTGAATGGTAGCGGGTCGCCTCGAAGGGGTTGTCGAGCCCGGCGAACAGGCCGCGGCCCTTGTGCAGAATCGGGCTCGTCTTGCCGTGCATGAGGCGCGGCGCGCGCACGACGCGCCCGCCGAAGACCTCGCCGATGGCCTGGTGGCCGAGGCAGACGCCGAGGATCGGCACCTCGCCCGCCAGCGCGCGGATCGCGGCCTCGGAGACGCCCGCATCGCCCGGCACCCCGGGACCGGGGGAGATCACCAGCCCGTGCGGCGCCAGCGCCTTCAACTCCTCGACGGTGATCGCGTCGTTGCGCCGCACCTGCACCTCGGCGCCGAGCGAACCCAGGTACTGGACGAGGTTGTAGGTGAAGGAGTCGTAGTTGTCGATGACGGCGATCATCGCGCCCCCCGCTCGGCCCGCTGGACGGCCAGCCACAGCGCGCGTCCCTTGTTCATGGTCTCCTCCCACTCCTCGGCCGGGTCGGAGTCGGCGACGATGCCCGCGCCGACGCCCCAGTAGGCGCGGCCGTTGGCGTAGACGAGCGTGCGGATCGCGATCGCGAGGTCGAAGTTGCCGTGGTAGTCGAAGTGCCCGATGGCGCCGGCGTAGATGCCGCGCCGCACCGGCTCGAGGGCGTCAATGATCTCCATGGCGCGCACCTTCGGTGCGCCGCTGACGGTGCCGGCCGGGAACGTCGCGCCCACGACCGACAGCGGCGCGAGGTCGGCCCGGACGCGGCCGCGGACGTTCGAGACGAGGTGCATGACCTGTGAGTAGCGCTCGACGACCATGTATTCGTTGGTCTCGACCGTGCCGAACTCGGCGACGCGTCCGACGTCGTTGCGGCCGAGGTCCACGAGCATCAGGTGCTCGGCCCTCTCCTTCTCGGAAGCCCGCAGCTCCTCCTCGAGCTGGCGGTCCTCGTCGGCGGTGCGGCCGCGCGGCCGGGTGCCGGCGATCGGCCTGACCTCCAGGGTCGTGTCCGTGCGGCGCACGAGCACTTCGGGCGAGCTGCCGACGATCGTGAAGTCGCCGAGGCGCAGGTAGTACATGTACGGCGAAGGATTCGTGATGCGCAGCGCGCGGTAGCCCTCGAAGGCGGGCTGCGAGACGGCGGCGCTCATCCGGTGGCTGAGCACGACCTGAAAGATGTCGCCGGCGCGGATGTGCTCCCGGGCGGTCTCGACGGCCGCCATGTACCGCTCACGCGAAACCGTCGAGACGGGCTCGCCGGCCTCGCCCCAGGCGGGCGGCTCGATCCACGACAGCGGTGTGCGCAATCGCTCGACCTCGGCGTTGAGCCGCGCCACCGCCGCGTCGTAGGCCTTGTCCGGATCGCTCCCGCCCCGCGCGTGCGTGACGACCTTCATCGTGTGCGTCAGGTTGTCGAACACGCTCACGACGTCGCCGAACAGGAACACCGCGTCGGGCAGGTGAAGTTCGTCGGCGGCGTGCCCGGGCAGCTTCTCGAACCAGCGCACGGTGTCGTATCCGAGATAGCCGACCGCTCCGCCGCAGAAGCGCGGCAGGCCGGGCAGCGCGACCGCCTGGTTCTCGCGCAGCAGCCGGGCGAGTTCCTCGAGCGGGTGCCCGGCGCAGGCCGTCACCTTGCCGCCCGCGTGGATCTCGCATCGCTCCCCGCGAGCCACGAAGACCATCGAGGGCCGGCTGCCGAGGATCGAGTAGCGCCCCCACTTCTCGCCGCCCTCGACGCTCTCGAGCAGGAACCCGTACGGTCCGTCGTCGATCTTGCGGAACGCCGACACGGGGGTGTCGTGGTCCGCGAAGACCTCGCGGTAGACGGGCACGAGCTTGCCCGTGCGGGCCAGCGCGTGGAACTCGGATCGGGTCGGCACGAGCATCGGATGGTCGGCACCGCCACCGGCGGCGCCCTGGCTCCATGGAATCGGTGTGCGGCGCTGCCGCGCCGTTCGTCAGCGCTCTCCGGCGGGCGCCGACAGCAATTCGCGCGCCTGTCGGCGGGTGGTCTCGGTCACCCGCTCGCCCGCGAGCATTCGCGCCAGTTCCTCGACTCGCTCCCCGGGCTCGAGCGTGTGCACGCGGGCGATGGTGCGCCCGTTGGCGACCTGTTTCGAGACCGCGAAGTGACGCCGTCCGAGCGCCGCGATCACGGGCAGGTGGGTGACGCATACGATCTGGCGGTGCTCCGCCAGATCGCGGAGTCTTTCCCCCACGGCCTGAGCGACGGCACCGCCGATGCCGGAATCTACTTCGTCGAAGACGAGAAGGTCAACGCGGTCACGGGTTTGCAGCGCTGACTTAAGCGCCAGCATGACCCGGGAGAGCTCGCCCCCCGATGCGATCTTCTGCAGCGGCCGCGCGCTTTCGCCCGGATTGGCGGCGAACTGCAGAAGCACCTCGTCGAGACCCGCGGGTCCGGGGCGCCCATCGGGCAGGGCCATGACTTCGAACGCCAGCGTCGCGCGCGGCAGGCCGAGCGGCTCGAGTTCCCTCGAGAGCAGCGTGCTCCACTGAAGGGCGGCCGACTTGCGGGCGCGCGTCAGCGCCTGCCCGAGCGCGCGGGCGGTCGTCCCGCGCGCGGCGACGCGCTCCCGGGCTTGTTCGAGCGTGCCGTCGGCGTCCGCTCCCTGTGTGAGTTCGGCGCGCAGCTCCTCGCGCCAGGCCAGCAACCCCGGTACGTCGCGCCGGTACTTGCGTGTCAGCCGCGCGTACAGCTCGCGCCGCGCCTCGATCCGCTCGAGCGCCGCCGGATCGGAGTCGAGCCGCTCCAGGTACGCGGACAGCGAGCGGGCGGCGTCCTCGGCGGCGATCGCGGCCTCCTGCACGGACCCGAGCGTATCCTCGAGGGTCGCGTCCAGCGCCGCCGCCTGCTCGAGCGCGCGCCGCGCCGCGCCGAGCGAATCGGCCGCGGCGCCCTCGCCGTCCGAAAGGCGTTCCAGCGCGCCCGCGGCCAGTTCACGCAGGCGGTCGGCGTGAGCGAGGCGCGCGGCTTCGAGGCGCAGCGCCTCTTCCTCGCCCTGGGCGAACTTCGCCTCGTCCAGCTCGCGCGCGGCCGTCTCGAGGTGGTCGCGCCGCTCGGCGAACGTGGCCAGCGAATCCGCCAGCCGCTCGAGATCGCCTTCGGCCTCGCGCAGCGAAGCGAGCGCTTCTGCGAACGCCGCGCGCCGGTCCTCGAGCGCGCCCAGACGGTCGAGGGTGGCGAGCGCGGCGCCCTCGCGCAGCAGGCTCTGGTGCTCGTGCTGGCCGTGCAGGTCCACGAGGCCCTCGGCGAGGCGCCTGAGCGAGGCGACGGTCACGCTCGCGTCGTTGACGAACGCGCGACTGCGGCCCTCGGCCGAAAGTTCGCGGCGGACCAGCAGCGTCTCGCCGTCGAACTCGACGCCCCACTCCGCGAGCAGCGCGTTGGCGCGTCGCGCGCCGTCGCCGCCGAGGCGGAACTCGGCCACGACCACGGCCGCCTTCGCGCCGGTTCGCACGAGGCCCGCATCCGCGCGGCCGCCCAGGGCGAGCGCCAGCGACTCGACGAACAGCGACTTGCCGGCGCCCGTCTCGCCGGTCACGACGTGCAGGCCGGGGCCGAACTCGATCTCGGCCCGTTCGACCAGCGCGACGTCGCGGATGCTCAGGCGGTCCAGCATGGCGGTTGCTCCGGGGCGCGGTCCGGGGCCGCGCGCTACAGACTGCGCTTCTCGCTGCCCTGCCAGCCCAGCTTGCGCTGCAGCGCGCGCAGGAACGGACGCTCGGGGTTCTGGTAGACGCGCACGACCCTGCGCGCCAGCGTGATCTCGACCTCGTCGTGGCGGGCCAGCTCGACGGCTTCCTGGCCGTCCAGCACCAGCAGCGCAGGCCGGTTCGTGAGCACCCTGGCCTTCAGGACCGAGCCGGGCGCGAGCACGAGCGAGCGGCTGGCCAGCGAGTGCGCGCAGGCCGGGGTCACGACCAGCGCGTCGAGGTCGGGCGCGACGATCGGCCCCCCCGCCGAGAGCGAGTAGGCGGTCGAGCCCGAGGCGCTCGCGGCGATCAGCCCGTCGGCGACCAGGTGCCCGAGGTCGAGTCCGAGCGCGGTGACGCGCAGGTGCACGGCCGAGAACGAGGTGGCGCTCCGCACGACGACGTCGTTGAGGGCGAAGCCGCGCGAGCGCCCCCGGCCGTCGCGGTGGCGCCGCAGCGCGGTCTCGACACCGGTGCGCGCCACCACCGGCCAGCGTCCCGCGAAAGCGGCGGTGACCGCCGCGGCCAGCTCGCGTTCCTCGGCCGCGGCGAGGAAGCCGAGGCCGCCGAAGTTGACGGGCAGCAGCACGCCGCGGCGGCCCGCGAGCGCGCGTGCCGCGTGCAGGATCGTGCCGTCTCCGCCCAGCGAGATCATCGCCTCGCACCACCGGCCGAGCTCCCGCATCGGCTCGCCGGCGACCCCGCAGGCGGCGGCCAGCTCGCGCTCGATGCGGACCTGCGCGCCGGATCGCCGCAGGCGGGCGTGCAGGCGCAGCGCCTCGCGTCGCACCGACGGCCGGCCCGTGTGGCCGGCGATGGCGATGCGGCGCGGGCGCGGGCTCACGTGAGCTGGCGCTGCGACTGCCGCACGAACGCGAGAGTTTCGCGCGCGATGCCCTCGGCATCGAGCCCGGCCGCGCGCAGCAACTGCTCGCGCTTGCCGTGCAGCACGAACTCGCGCGGCAGCGCGATGCGGCGCACGGGCACGTGCGCCAGCCCCATGCGGTCCAGCGCCTCGCTCACGGCGCTGCCGAAGCCGCCCATCGGCACGTTCTCCTCGACCGTGACGATGCGACCGACGCTGCGCGCGAGCCCCGCGAGCATGCGTTCGTCGAGCGGCGCGGCGAAGCGGGCGTTGACGACCGTGGCCGAAACTCCGTCGCCCGCGAGCCGCTCGGCCGCTTCGAGCGAGGGTTGCACCATGGTGCCGAGCGCCCAGATCGCCACGTCGCCGCCGGCCCGCATTTGCTCGGCGGCGCCAATTTCGAGCAGGCGCGGCTCGCGCTCGGGCAGCGCGTCCTCGGGAATCGGCGAGCGCGGGTAGCGCACGGCGATCGGACGGGTGCCCGGCCAGTGGGCGGCGGTCCACAGCATGTCGCGCAGCTCCTCGCCGTTGCGCGGCTGCATCACGACCGTGCCCGGAATCATGCGCAGGTAGCCGACGTCGAAGCAGCCGTGCTGCGGCGCGCCGTCGTCCCCGACCAGTCCGGCGCGGTCGAGGCACAGGACGATCTTCAGGTCCTGGACGGCGCAGTCGTGGATGATCTGATCGAAGCCCCGCTGCAGGAACGTCGAATAGATGGCGGTGAGCGGCGTCAGGCCTTCGGCCGCCAGCCCGGCCGAGAACGTCACCGCGTGCTCCTCGGCCATCCCGACGTCGAAGAAGCGTTCCGGGAAGGTCTTCGCGAACCTCGTCAGGCCGGTGTTGTCGGTCATCGCGGCGGTCACCGCCACCGCGGTGGGCATCCGCTCGCCGATCAGCACGGCCGTCTCGCCGAAGACGTGCGAATAGGTCTTCTTCGCGCCCTTCGAGGCGACGCCCGATTCGGGGTCGAAGACGCCGACGCCGTGGAAGGTGGTGCGATCGGACTCGGCCGGCAGGTAGCCCTTGCCCTTGCTCGTGACGACGTGCAGGAGCACCGGCCCCTCGAAACGCTTGAGGTCCGAGAGAGTCTCCTCGAGCACGCCGAGGTCGTGACCATCGATCGGCCCGAAGTACTTCAGGCCCATCTCCTCGAACAGGATCGTCGGCGCGACCATGTTCTGCAGTCCTTCCTTGACGCGGCTCGCCCCCTGCTGCGCGCGCAGCGCCTTCGGCAGCTTGCCGAGCAGGTCCCAGACGTCGTGTTCGAAGCGCCGGTAGATGCGGCTGGTCGTGAGCTTGGTCAGGTAGCGGTGGATCGCGCCGATGTTGGGCGAGATGCTCATCTCGTTGTCGTTGAGGACGAGGATCAGACGCTTGCCGAGCTCGCCGGCGTTGTTGAGCCCCTCGAACGCCATGCCGCCGGTGAGCGCCCCGTCGCCGATGACCGCGATGACGTGGTGATCCCCGCCCTTCAGGTCGCGCGCGGCCGCGAAGCCCAGCGCCGCCGAGATCGAGGTGCTGCCGTGGCTCGTGCCGAACGGGTCGTGCTCGCTCTCGGCGCGCCGCGGATAACCGGCGATGCCGTCCAGCTGGCGCAGCGTGTGGAAACGCTCGAAACGCCCGGTGACGAGCTTGTGCGGGTACGACTGGTGGCCGACGTCCCACAGGATCCGGTCGCGCGGCGAATCGAAGACGCGGTGCAGCGCCAGCGTCAGCTCGACCACGCCCAGGTTGGGAGCCAGGTGGCCGGCGTTGCGGGCGACCGTCTGGATGATGACGTGGCGGATCTCGGCGGCGAGCAGCGGAAGCTGTTCGCGCGAGAGGGCACGCAGGTCGGCGGGCGAATGGATACCTTCGAGCAGGCTCATATCGGATGGATCCGGTTCCAGAGGAGGGCGCTGAGGACGCCCAGCGAGGCGCCGACAAAGACTTCGAAAGGGGTGTGGCCCAGCAGCTCCATCAGTTTCTGCGTGTCGCCTTCCGGGTGCTTGAAGTGACTTTCGATCAGGCGGTTGAGCACCGTGGCCTGGCGGCCGGCGGCGCGCCGCAGCCCGGCCGCGTCGTACATCACGATGAGGCTGAAGTAAAGGGTGACGCCGAAGAGCGCGGACGTGAACCCCTGCTGCAGCCCGACCGCCGTGCTCAGGGCGGCGACCGCGGCCGAGTGCGAGCTCGGCATGCCGCCCGTCTGGACGAACCGGTGCAGGTTCCAGCGACCGGTCACGAAGTACTGCGAAATGCCCTTGTAGAACTGCACGACCAGACCCACCAGCAGCGCGATCCAGAACGGTTCCGTAACGACCTCCTTGCCGGCCAGCGAACGGCTCCCTCCGGAGCGCGCCCTGCAGGAGCGCGGCGGATGGTGCGGTCGCGGAGAGCCGCTTGTCAACGGCGGCGGGGGGCACAAGAAGGAGGTTGCGGTCGCCGACCGGGAAGGTGCTAGTCTGACGGCCTCGTCACCCCCCGAGTCGTTCCCGGCCCTCTTCTTCCGAGGAGCCGCCCATGCCGCGATTTGCGCATCGAGTCGCCCTGGGCGCCGCGTGGACGATCGTGTCCGCGCTCGCGCTGCCGCCCGTCCCTCCCGCCTTCGCGCTCACCGGCGCAGCCCGTGTCGCCAGCCTCGCGCGCGCCGCCTCCGATCCCGGCCTCGCCGAGTGGCAGCGCGGGTTCTACCGCGAGCGCCTCGACGAGGCGCTCGCGCCGCCCGCGCCCGCTCACGACGAGATCGCGACGCCGCTCGCGGCGACGGATACGCCGCCGATCTGGAGCGTGCTCGCCGACACACCGCGCCGCCAGGGCCAGTCGCTGGTGCTCGACGCCACCACCGGGAGGCTGTTCGCGTTCGGCGGACGCAACGGCACCGACGTGTTCAACACCGTCTTCGTGCTGGAGCCCGACGGGGCGCGCGAGTGGCACGCGCTGGCCGTCTCGGGATCCGCGCCGCCCGCTCGCCTCGCGCATGCCGCCGTGATCGATCCGGTGAATCGCCGGATGCTCGTCTACGGAGGGGCGGACGCGGATGGCAGCTATCTCGCGGACCTCTGGGCGCTGAACCTCGACGGCCCTCCGGTGTGGACGAGCCTGTCCCCCGCGGGCGACGCGCCGTGGGCCCGGGCGAACCACTTCGCGGTCGTGGACACGGCGCATGCGCGGATGATCGTCTTCGGCGGCGGAAACGGCGGGTTCTCGCCGCTCGCGGACCTGTGGGCTCTGTCGCTGGACGCCAGTCCGGCGTGGACGCCGCTCCACCCGGGAAACGCGTTCCCCGCCTCGTTCGCGCCGCAGGCGATGCTCGTCGACGAAGGCCGCCAGCGGCTCGTCTTTCCCGGTCTCCAGACCGTGAACTACTCGCCCAGCTGGGTGCTCGCGACGCTGTCGTTGATGGTGCCAACGCCGAACTGGACCGTCCAGGCCACGCCCTACACCAACGGGCCGTCCGCCTATCCGAGCGTCCCTCCGACGTTTTCGATCGACGCGACCGGGGACCGGCTCGTGTGCGTGCAGGCCGACTACTACAGCTACACGTACGCCCTCGCGCTCGGTGGGTCGCCGTCCCAGTGGACGCAGGTGCTGGGGATGGGGGCCACGCCCCCGTTCCGCTACGGACGCGCGAGCGCGCTGGACGCCCCGAACCGGCGCCTCTACTTCGCCGGCGGCGGCCCGGGAAGTTACTCTTCGGTGCGCTTCTCGAGCGACCTGGCGTCACTTGATCTCGTCGGGCTTTCGGCCTGGACCAACGTCGCCGGCGATCCGCCACCGCGCGGCGGACACAGCCTCGCGCTCGATCCTGCGCGCGGCGTCCTCCATCTCTTCGGGGGCGCTTGCGACAGCACCGGATCGGGATATGGAAGCATTCTGACGAACACGCTCTGGAGACTCTCGCTGGGTTCCGCATCGCCGGCGTGGTCGCCGGAGATTTCGGGCGGCGGACCGCTGCTGCCGCGGCGCGACGCTTCGCTGGTGGTGGATCCGGTGCGGGATCGGCTTCTGCTCTTCGGCGGCGCCGACGGCACGGCGATGACGAACGAGCTGTGGCAGCGCCCGCTTTCGGGCGACGGGACGTGGTACCCGCTGGCGATCGGCGGCATTCTGCCGCGACAGCGCGCAAACGCGGCCGCGGCGTACGACCCCGAGGGTGATCGGCTGCTCGTCTTCGGCGGTTACGACTACAGCTCGGGCACGGGCTTCTATCTCGCGGACCTCTGGTCCCTGTCGCTCGGAGCGACACCGCAGTGGACGAAACTGGAACCCGCGGGTGAGCGCCCGGCGGGACGCATGGACGGGGCGCTGGTCCTCGATCCGGTCCGGCAGTGCGCCTACCTCGTGGGCGGGCGCTCCACCAGCTTGAACGACTACTACGGCGGCAGCGTACGGCCGGACGAGGTCTGGCGGTTGTCCCTCTCCCCGGGACCTTCCTGGACGCGCCTCGCCGCCGGCACCCCGGCCAACTATGCCTACCCCGTGGTGACGGGGGCCTGTTTCTACGATGCCTCGCAGGGTGCGATCGTGCGTGTCTACAACTACGGCGGCTACATCTCGAGCGGCGAAACGAGGGTCGCACGGCTCCATCCCACAGGGGACACCTCGTGGACTGCCGTCCCATTCGGTGGAATGCCGCCGCCGGCGAGCAGCGATGCTAGGGGTGCCTTCGATCCGCAGCTGCGCCGGATCGCCTGGTTCGGGGGCGCTGCATACGGCAACGAGGGAACGTGGGCGCTCTCGTTCGGCGAAGCGCCGCTCGACGTGCCGCCCGGAAGCACGGGCGCGGTGGCCGCGTTTCGAATCGCCCCCAATCCGGCGCGCGGCGCGTGCACGGCGCGCTTCGCGCTCGCGCGGCCCGGGCGCGTGTCGCTCGAGCTGCACGACCTCTCGGGGCGCCGCGTGCGAGGTCCGGTCGCCGCCGACCTGCCGGCAGGTCCGGGAGAGTTGCGTCTCGCGGACCTCTTGGCGTTGCCGGCGGGAGTCTACTTCGCACGCCTCTCCGGCGCGCTCGAGCGGCGGGCACGGGTGGCCGTGGTGCACTGACGGTGGAGTTTCGCGTCTCGAAGGCGGTGCGGCGCCCAGCGCGCCGCACCGCCTCGGCCTCAGCGTTCCCGCTTCGCCGTCGCCTCGAGGATCTGCAGCAGCAGATCCGGCCGTTCGCAGGAGCGCGCGATCGCGGCGCGCACGCCGCGCACGAGCCGGGCGCACTCGGCGCGGGCGCGCTTTTCGCCCACCGCGACCGGGTAGGTGGCCTTGCCGCGGGCCGCGTCGGTGCCGGCGCGCTTGCCGAGCGTGCGCAGCGACGAACCGGCGTTCAGCAGGTCGTCGGTGATCTGGAACGCGAAGCCGAGCTGGATCCCGGCGGCCTCCAGCCGGTCGGCGGTGCGGGCGTCGGCATCGCCGGCGAGCGCGCCGATCGCCAGGCACGCTCCCATCAGCGCCCCGGTCTTGCGCACGTGGATGTCGCGCACCGAGGCGGCGCTCGCGCGCCGGCCCTCGGCCGCCAGATCGAGCGCCTGGCCGCCGATCAGCTGGTCGGCGCCGGCCGCGCGCGCCAGCCGGCGCACCGCGTCCACGACCCGCGCGTCGGGCACGCCGGCCTCGCGCAGTCGCGACAGCTCCTCGAACGCGAACGCCTGCAGCGCGTCCCCTGCGAGAATGCCGAGCGCCTCGCCGAACTTCTTATGCGTCGTCAGCCGCCCCCGCCGGTAGTCGTCGTCGTCCATCGCCGGCAGATCGTCGTGAACGAGCGAGAAGGCGTGCACGCACTCGACCGCGACCGCGGCCGGAAGGGCCCGCCGCCAATCGCCGCCCACCGCCTCGCAGGCGGTGAGGACCAGCATCGGGCGCAGGCGCTTGCCGGGCGAGAGTGCCGCGTAGCGCAGCGCCGTTCCCAGACGAGCAGGCCCGCCCGCGCGTTCGCGCACGGCGCGCGCGAGCGCCCGTTCGAACTCGGCGAGCCGCAGGCCCAGGTCGCGGCTGCCGGCGGAGAGCAGCGGCTTCGCGGTCGCTCGCGGCATCAGAACGGCAGCTCGCCCTCGGGCGCGCCCGGGCGCTCTTCGAGCTCGAGGGGTTCGGTGGACGTCTCGCCCGCCTCGTTCTCGGAGAGGCGCTCGATGCGCTTTTCGGCCTCGTCGAGCTGCTGCGTCAGCCTTCGCGAGAGCCGGGTGCCTTCCTCGTAGCGGGCGATCGAGTCCTCGAGCGAGAGTTCGCCGCCCTCCAGTTCCTCGACGATGGTCTCGAGGCGCTTGAGCGCCTCCTCGAACGACGGCTGCGGGCCGCTATCCGCGGCGGTCTTCTTCGCCATGCCTGCCTCCTTTGCGAACCATGCGCACGACCGTTTCGGCTTCGCCGCGCGCGAACTCGAGGGTGACGACGTCGCCGGCCGCGAGCCCGTCCGGCCCGCGCAGCAGCCGTCCGTCGGCCCCGCGGGCCAGCGTGTATCCGCGTTCCAGCACGTTGCGGGGAGAAAGCGCGCGCAGCTGGGCAAGCAGCGCCACGAGGCGCCGGCGTTCGCGCAGCGCGGCCTCGACGACCGTGTTCTGCATCCGCCGCGCGAGCCCGGCGACGTCGTCGCGGCGCTCCTCCAAGCGGCGGGCGAAATCGCGCAGCGCCCACGCCCGCACCAGGCGATCGGAGTCGAGCCGGGCTCCGCGGACGCGCGCCTTCACGGCCGTCTCGATGCGGCCGCGGGCGTCGTCAATGCGCTGCTGCAGGTTGCCGAACACGTCGCGCACGCGCCGGAACCCGTACTTGCCGTGCATCTCCTCGACACGACGGCGGTGGAGCTGCACGAGGCGCAGCACGTCGCGACGGGCGCGCTCGCCGCGCGCGACGACGAGGCGCCGCAGCTCGGCGGCGTCGCGCACCGAGAGCTCGGCCGCGTGGCTCGGGGTCGCCGCGCGCACGTCGGCGGCGAGGTCGGCGAGCGTCGTGTCCACCTCGTGTCCGACGGCGCTGATCACCGGGATCGCGGACGCGGCGATGGCGCGCACGACGGGCTCCTCGTTGAACGCCCACAGGTCCTCGAGAGAGCCGCCGCCGCGGCCGACGATCAGCAGGTCCACGCCGCCGTGACGATTGAACCGCCCGATCGCCGCGGCGATCTCCTGCGCCGCGCCGGCTCCCTGCACCTTGACCGGTGCGAGGACGATGCCGATGCCCGGCCAGCGCGCGCGCAGGACCTTGACGATGTCGCGGACCGCCGCGCCGATGGGCGAGGTGACGATGCCGACGCGCGCGGGGTACGGCGGCAACGGCCGCTTGCGGGCGGGATCGAACAGTCCCTCGGCCGCGAGCCGGCGCCTGAGCTCCTCGAGCTGCAGCAGCAGCGCGCCGAGCCCGGCCGGACGCATCGCCCGCACCAGCATCTGGCAGCGGCCGCTGGGCGCGTAGTAGTCGATCTCGCCGTAGGCCTCGACCTCGGCGCCGTCCTTCGGATCGAACGCGAGCTTCGCGGCCCAGTTGCGGAACATCGCCGCCTGCACCACCGCGGGTGTCGCGTCCTTGAGGCTGAAGTAGACGTGACCGCTGTCGTACCGCTTGACTCCCGAGAGCTCGCCCTTCACCCACACGGCCGGAAAGGAGGCGTTCAGCGTCTCCTTGAGGGCGCGCGCGAGCTCGCCGACCGTGAGGATGCGCTCGTCGGGCGTGGGCAGGGTCGCCATGGCCGTCCCGCGCGCCGTCAGGCGCGCACCTTCACGGCCTGCCGCTCGGCGGCGATCACCGTGTTCAGCACGACCATCGCGACCGTCATCGGGCCGACGCCGCCCGGCACGGGCGTGATCGCCGAGGCGACGTGCTTCACGCTCTCGAACTCGACGTCGCCCGTGATGCGGCCCTTCGTCTCGCCGGGGCCGGGCGGCACCCTGTGGATGCCGACGTCCACGACGACGGCGCCGGGCTTGACCCAGTCCGCCGTCACCATGTGCCGTCGCCCCACCGCCGCCACGAGGATGTCCGCTTCCCGCGCCATGGACTGCAACAGGGGGCCGCTCGCGCTGTGTCCGACGGTGACCGTCGCGTCGCAGCCCTTGCTCGACAGCAGGATGCTCATGGGCCGGCCGACGATGTGGCTGCGGCCGAGCACGACCGCGTGCCTGCCCTTCGTCGGGATCTCGTAGTGCTGAAGCAGGCGCAGAACGCCGAACGGAGTCGCGGGCACGAACCCCGGCAGCCCGAGCACGAGCCGGCCGGCGTTCTCGGGATGGAAGCCGTCCACGTCCTTGAAAGGCGGGATCGCCTCGAGCACGGCCTGGCCGTCGGCCGGCTCGGCCAGCGGCAGCTGCACGAGGATGCCGTGCACGCCCGGGTCCTCGCCGAGCGAGCGGACCTTGCGCACGACCTCGTCGGTCATGGTGCCGGCGGGGAACTTCACGCGCTCGGCGACGATGCCGGCGGCGACACAGGCCTCCCCCTTCTTCTTCAGGTAGACCTGCGAAGCCGGATTGTCGCCGACCGAGACGAGCGCGAGCCGGGGCTGGACGCCCTCGTCGAGCAGCGCCTTCGCGCGCAGGCGCGCCTCGATGCCCGCGCTCTCGGCCGGCTCGGCCCCGGTCAGCAGTCGCGCGGTGCCGCGGGCTCCCTCGCCGCGGGCGTAGGACATCTGCAAGCGCTGGATGGACTGCGCCCGGCCGGTCGTCTCGTCCACGCGGACGAGGATGGCGTTGAGCCGCAGGTCGCCGTCGGCGGGCTGCAGGCGTTCCGGCAGGAGCGTCAGGAAGCGGCGCAGCGCGGCGTCGCGCTCCATGCCGATCACCGAGTCGAAGCCGCCCGTCATGCCGGCGTCGCTCACGAACGCCGTGCCCCTGGGCAGCACCCGGTCGTCGGCGGTCTGGACGTGCGTGTGCGTTCCGACCAGCAGGCTCGCGCGGCCGTCGAGATGCCAGCCCATCGCCACCTTCTCGGCGGAAGCCTCGGCGTGCAGGTCCACGAGCACGATCTTCGCCTCGCGCCGCACGGCTTCGAGCGCGGCGTCGGCGGTGCGGAACGGGCAGTCGGCCTCGCGCATGAACACGCGGCCGATCAGGTTCACCACCGCCACCGGGACGCCGTTCGACGCCTTGAAGACGGCCCATCCCTGCCCCGGCGTGCCGGGCGGCAGGTTGGCGGGACGAACCAGGCGCGGCTCCTCGGCGATGTAGCCGACCGCGTCCTTCTTGTCCCAGAGGTGGTTGCCGCCGGTGAGCACGTCGCAGCCGGCGGCGAACAGGTCACGGGCGGTGTCGCGCGTCACGCCGTAGCCGGCGGCGGAGTTTTCGCAGTTGCAGACGACGAGGTGCAACTCGTGGCGCCGGCGCAACTCGGGGAGCAGGGCCTTGACGACCTCGCGCCCCGGCGAACCGATCACGTCGGCGATGAACAGCAGGTTGGTCATTTCCGTTCCGTCCTATTTCGCGTAGTCCACGGCACGCGTCTCGCGGATGACGGTCACCCGGATCTGGCCCGGGTACTGAAGTTCCTTCTCGATGCGTCTGGCGATCTCGCCGGCGAGGCCCTGTGCGCGGGCGTCGTCCACGCGGTGGTGCTCGACCATGATCCGCACCTCGCGTCCCGCCTGGATCGCGTAGCTCTTCTCGACCCCCGGGAACGCGTTGGCGATCTTCTCCAGCGACTCGAGCCGCTTGATGTAGACCTCGAGGCTCTCGCGCCTCGCGCCCGGGCGCGCGCCCGAAATGGCGTCGGCCGCGGCGATCAGCACCGGCCACAGGCTGCCGCCGGCGTAGTCGTCGTGGTGGAACCCGATCGCGTCGAGCACCGGCTGCGGCTCGCCGTAGCGGGCGGCCAGCTCCATGCCGAGCGCCGGGTGCGTGCCCTCCTGGTCGTGGTCAATGGCCTTGCCGATGTCGTGCATCAGTCCGCCGCGCTTGGCCGTCTTCTGGTCCATGCCGATCTCGGCGGCCATCATGCCGGCGAGGTGCGCGACCTCGATCGAGTGCCGGAGGATGTTCTGGCCGTAGCTGGTGCGGTAGTGGAGCCGCCCGAGGTAGCGCGCGAGCTCGGGGTGCACGCCGGCGACGCCGACCTCCAGGCAGGCGTTCTCGCCGAGCTCCTGGATCTTCCCGTCCACCTCGGCCTTCACCTTGGCGACGACCTCCTCGATGCGCGCCGGATGAATGCGGCCGTCGGCGACCAGCCGCTCGAGCGAAAGGCGCGCGATCTCGCGGCGCACGGGGTCGAAACCCGACAGGATCACCGCCTCGGGCGTGTCGTCGATGATCACGTCCACGCCGGTGATGATCTCGAAGGAGCGGATGTTGCGGCCCTCGCGGCCGATGATGCGACCCTTCATGTCGTCGCTCGGCAGGTGGACCACCGAGACGCTCGTCTCGCTGACATGGTCCCCGGCATAGCGCTGCAGGGCGAGCGCGATGACCTTGCGGGCCTCCCGCTCGGCGTTGCGGGTCGCGGTGTCGCGAATCTCGGCGGCGCGGCGGCCGGCTTCGGCGCGCGCCTCGGTCTCGATGGTGGCGATGAGCTGCGCGCGCGCGTCCTCCGGCGTCATGCCGGCGATGCGGGCCAGACGCTCGGTCTGCTCGCGGATCGCCTGGTCCAGCTCGCCGGTGCGGGTGGCGATGACGGTCTCGCGGGCGGCGACGTCCGTCTCGCTCCTGCGCAGGTCGCGCTCCTTCTTGTCGATGACCTCGACCCGGCGGCTGAACGCGGCCTCCTTCTGCTGAAACGCGCGTTCGGCCTCGAGCTGCGCGGCGCGGATCTGCCCGGACTCGCGCTCGACCTCCTGCTTGAGCCGAAGCGCCTCCTCGCGCGCCAGCAGGAGCGCGTCGCGGCGCGCGGCGTCGGCTTCGCGCCGGGCCTCCTCGAGCACCGACTGAGCACGCTGCTCGGCCGAGCGCAGCCGGGCACGGCCGAGCTGGGAGCGGACGAACCAACCCACTCCGAAGGCGACCACGGCCGCGGCCGCGATCACGACGGACAGCATGCCTGTATTCATCTCGTCCCCCGCGTCGCGGCTCGTGCCGCGACCGAGGCAGGAAAAAGGCTCCCCGCCGCTGCCGTGTGGCCCTCGTTCTTTGAGCCCTGGAATCAGGGTGGGCGCCGCTGGAGCCGGGTCGGTCCGTCGCGCGACCTTGCGGCTGCTGACGGACGTCGCCGGCATCGCGACACCCTTTGCTGCAGTGTTGGTTCAAGAACTCGGACGCATCACCAACAGGGCAGGGACTTCCATGCTCCGGAACGCCGTGGGAACGGCCGTCCGATCAGCGGGCCTCGTCGAGCAGCTGGTCGAGGCGGTGGATCACGGCGCTCAGGCGCCGCGCGTGATCGCCCTGATCGGCGCCGTCGCGTTCCCGCGAGGCGCGTTCCTTGAAGAGCTCATCGGCGATGTTGAGCGAGGCGAGGATCGCCACCTTGGACAACGACGCGACCGGGAGCTTCTCGGTGATCTCCCGCATCTTCCGGTCCACGTAGCCCGCCACGCCGAGGATGTAGGCCTGGTCGGCCTCCCCGCGGATGGAGAGCTGCTGTCCGAGGATCTGGACCTGCACGACGTTCTTGGCGTCGGGCCGGCCCTGCGTCGAGGCGGAGTCCGTGGTGGAGGCGTCCATCGTCGCTCTCTCCCGCCGTTTTCCCTGCGTTGTAAGTGACGTACGTTACCGGTCCGTCACGCTCGCCGAGAACGCCGCGGGGGCGGCGGGATCCGGCGTCGCGTGCCGGTTGCTAACCCTCGATCCGCTCCAGCTTGCGCAGCAGCGTCTCGATTCGAGTGGCGACGTCCTTGCGCTCGGCGAGCCATTCGCGCTGCTCCTTCTTGAGCGCGGTGATCTCGGCGAGCAGCGTCGTGGGGTCGTTGCCCTGAAGCTTGCCCGTGGTCTCCTCGAGCCGGCGCGCGATCTCGGCCTTCTCGGACTCGAGCTGCGCCTGCCGGGCGCGGAGATCGTGGATCACGGCTGCGGCCTTCTCGACGCGCTCGGCGAGCCGGTCGAGGTCGGTGGTCACGACGGCGGTGTCGGTCGTCATTGCTCCCTCAGTTGACCGCCGCAATCCCTCGCGACGGCCGCCACCATGCGGGCCTGGATCTGCAGGACTTCGGCTTCCGCGAGCGTTCGACCGGGCGAGTGCAGCTGCATCGCGAACGCCAGGCTCTTCATTCCCTGCGGAGTTCCGGGGCCCTCGTAAACGTCGAACAGTTCGAGCCAGCTCAGCGCCCCGCCGGCCGCGCCGACGAGGCTGTGATGCAACTGCGCGTGCGTCACGCTTCGCGGGACGAAGAAAGCGAGGTCGCGACGCACCGGCGGGAATCGGCCGGGCACCTGGGCGCGGACCGGTTGCGAAACGCCTTCGACGAGCGGATCGAGCGTCGCCACGAAAGCCTGGACGGGCGCTTCGATCTCCCACGTGCGAAGCAGCGACGGGCCCAGCGTCCCGGCCCAAGCAATGCGTGAAGCTCCGACCGCAACTTCCACACTGGCACCGGGTTTCCAACCGGCCGCAGAATAGGCTCGCCATTCGGGCGAGTCAACGCGCATCTCGCCCAGCCAGGCTTCCCAGAGCCCTTTCGCGTCGAAGAAGTCGAGCGCCGCGCCGCTGTCGTAGGCGTGCGCGGGCGCGCCCGGCTTCGGGTCGTGCGCGTGGCGCCAGCGCGGTCCGGTCGCGAGCGCCACGAGCAGCAGGCGCTCCTCGGGCAGACGCCCTCCCCGGTCGAGAAAGCCCGCACCGACCTCGTACAGCCGGACGGCGGAAGCTCCCTGGCGCAGGTTGTGCGCGAGAGCGCGCAGCATTCCGGCGAGCGGGTTCGGGCGCAGGACCTCGCTTTCGCGGCTGAGCGGATTGCTGAGGTGAACGAGCGGCGCGTCGTCTCCGAGCAGATCCCGGCAGGCGAGCGCCTCGGCCTCCGAGACGAGCGAGCCCGTCCACGCCTCGTCGAATCCCAGCCCCTGCATCGCCTCGCGCGCGCGGCGCACCGCCCGCTCGCGCGGCGTCCGCCGGGCGAAGCTGCCGCCCGTGCCCGGCGGCGTCTCGGGGATCCGGTCGTAGCCGTGAGCGCGCGCGACCTCCTCGACCAGATCGTCCTCGAGCGTCACGTCGGGTCGCCAGGTCGGGACCGTGACGATCAGGTCGTCGGTCCCGCGGCGGACGCCGAACTCCAGGGACGCCAGCAGTTCCTGGCAGCGCTCGCCGGTGAAGGGAAGGCCGATCAGCCGGGAGCAGCGCGCGGGGCGAAGCCGCAGCTCGCGCTGGGTCGGCGCGGTGTGACGAAGCCGCGAGTGCCCGAGCGCCGCGCCCGGGCACAGTTCCAGCAGGAGCGCCAGGAAGCGCGCGGCCGCCGCCGCGCCGACGCCCGGATCCACGCCGCGCTCGTAGCGTTTGCTGGCCTCGGTCGAAAGCCCGAGCAGACGGGCGCCGCGGCGGACGCGCCGCGGATCGAACCATGCGCACTCGAGCAGGAGGCTGGTCGTGCTGGCGGTGACCTCGGAGTCCGCGCCGCCCATCACGCCCGCGATCGCCACCGGTCGCTCGCGGTCGGCGATGACGAGATGCTCGCCCGACAGCTCGCGCGACCGGCCGTCGAGCGTCACCAGCGACTCGCCCTGGCGCGCGCGACGCACGTGAATCGCCGGACCCGACAGGCGGTCGAGATCGAACGCGTGCAGCGGCTGGCCGAACTCGAACAGCACGAGGTTCGTCAGGTCCACGACGTTGTTGATCGGGCGCTGGCCCATCGCCTCGAGCCGGCGAACGAGCCAGTCCGGCGAGGGACCGACCCGGACGCCGAGCACCGCCTGCGCGAGATAGCTGGGACAACCTTCGGGATCCTCGATGACGAGGTCGAACGTCTCTCCCGCGCCGGCCCGGGCGGAGCGCAGCGACTTCGCAGCCGGCGTCCAGTTCCCGCCGAGGGCCGCCTTCACCTCGCGCGCGAGGCCGACGACGCCCATCCCGTCGGGCCGGTTGAAGGGGATCTCCACCTCGAGCACCGAATCCGGCTCGGGCAGGTATTCGTCGAAGGGACGGCCGATTTCGAGCTGCGCCTGCGGCAGCATCTCGCGCAGGTCGAGAATGCCGCTGTGGTCCTCGGACAGCCCGAGCTCGCGCCCCGAGCAGAGCATGCCCTGGCTCTCCTCGCCGCGAATCTTCGCCGCCTTGATGACGAGCCCGCCGGGCATGACGGTTCCGAGCGTGGCGAGCGGCACGATCATGCCGGCCGTCACGTTGGGCGCGCCGCAGACGATGCGCAGTTCGCCGGCGCCGCCCTCCACGCGGCACAGCTTGAGCTTGTCGGCGTTGGGGTGCTTGTCCGCCTCGAGCACCTTCGCGACGACGATGCCGGGATAGCGGCGGCCATGCTGTTCGAGCCCTTCGACGTAGAAGCCGCGCGTGGTCAGCGCCTCGGCCACGCCCTCGGGCGACGCATCCACCTCGACCCACTGGCGCAGCCACGAGATCGGGAGCTTCATGGAGAACCTTTCCGCGGCCTAGAACTGACGCAGGAACCGCACGTCGTTCTCGAGGAACAGCCGGATCTCGGGGATGCCGTGACGGCCCATGGCGATGCGTTCCAGTCCCATGCCGAAGGCGAAGCCCGTCCACTGCTCGGGATCGAGGCCGACCGCCCGGAAGACGTTCGGGTGCACCATTCCGGCGCCCAGGACCTCGACCCACTTCGTGCCCTTGCACACCGGGCAGCGCTTCTCCCCCTCGGCGTCGGTCGTGTGGCCGGAGCCCGCGCAGCGGACGCACTGCACGTCCATCTGCATTCCCGGCTCGACGAAGGGAAAGTAGATGGGAACGATGCGCGTGGGAAGGTCGGCGCGATAGATGGCGCGCGCGAAGGTGTTCAGGGTCGCCTTGAGGTCGGCCATCGAGACGTTCCGGTCCACGAACAGGCCGTCGATCTGGTGGAACTGGTCCATGTGGCTCGCGTCGGTCGCCTCGGCGCGATAGACGCGGCCGGGGAACACGAGCCGCAGCGGCGGCTTTCGCTCCTCCATCGCGCGCACCCAGCCGGGCGACGTGTGCGTGCGCAGCACGACGTCCGGACTCACGAAGTAGGTGTCGTGCGCGTCGCGCGCCGGATGGTCCGGCGCGAAGTTGAGCTTGCCGAAGTTGTACTCGTCGAGTTCGACCTCGGGACTGGTGTAGACGGAGAAGCCGAGGCCGTGGAACAGGTCGAGCAGGTCGTCGCGCACCTGGGCGAGGACGTGCGGGCGGCCCGTCCAGGGGCGGCGGCCCGGCAGCGTCACGTCGAGCGCGCCCGCGGACTCGCGCTCCCGTTCGAGCGCGTCGCGGCGGGCGTCGTGGACCTCGCCGAGCCAGCGCTTGACGAGGTTCAGGCCCCTGCCGCGCGTCCTGCGCTGTTCGGGCGGCAGGCCCGGCAGTCCGCCGAGCGCCTGCGTCACGATCCCGCGCTCGCGACCGAGCAGCGCCGTATGGCGCTCGCGCAGGGCGTTCGCGTCCGGCGCCCCGGCCAGCACCGCGGCGCCGCGCTCGTAGAGCGCGGCGAGTGCGCCGTCGAGCTGCCGCAATTCGGCGAGCCGGGCGGCATGGCCGGCCGTGAGCGTGGCCGGATCGGCCTCGCTCCAGTCGGCGGCGATGGATGCGAGTTGCGCGTCGGACATGCGGTCCGACCGCTACGCGGTCGCGCCCTTCGCCACCTCCGCGAGCTTCGCGAACGCACCCGCGTCGCGAACCGCGAGGTCGGCGAGCAGCTTGCGGTTCACTTCGACATTCGCCTTCTTGAGGCCGGCGATGAGCGTGCTGTACGAAAGTCCGTTCAGGCGCGCGGCCGCGTTGATGCGCGTGATCCACAGGCGGCGGAAATCGCGCTTCTTCAGCCGGCGGTGTTCCCAGGCGAACTGGCCCGCGCGCTGCACGGTCTGGAGCGCCGACTTGTACAGCTTGCGGCGGCCGCCGAAGTTGCCCTTCGCGGCCTTGAGAACCTTCTTCCGGCGCGCGCGGCCGGGAACGACGGTCTTGGAACGAGGCATGTTCTTATTCCTCCTGCCCTGCTCGCGGCGCCAGCAGGAACGCCGGGGCGAGGGTCGGGCGTGTCGGGTCGGTCGGGGTCGTCAGCGCTGGCCGAGCATGCGGAGCACGCGGGCCTGGTCGGGCTGGGCCACGACCACCATTCCGCCACGCTTGCGCTTGCGGTTGCGACTGTCGGCGATCATGCCGTGGCGCAGATGCGACTGGGCGCGCTTGGCCTTGCCGGTGCCGGTGATCTTGAAGCGCTTGCGCGCGGCTCGGTTCGACTTCTGCTTGGGCATGGGTCTCCTCGTTTCCTCTCGATTCAGGACGCCGCGCTGGCGTCGGGCGCCGGCTTGCCCGCGTCCGACGACGCGGCCTTGCCGGCCGGCTTGCCACCCGTGATCGGCTTCGGCGACACGACCATGGTCAGCGTGCGGCCCTCCGCCCGCGCGGGCGTCTCGACGACCGCGATCTCGGCGAGGTCCACCAGGATCTGCTCGATGATCTTGTAGCCCAGCTCCATGCGGGCCATTTCGCGGCCGCGGAAAGTGATCGTGAACTTCACCTTGTCCCGCTCCGCCAGGAACTCTCGCGCGTGACGCAGCTTGAAGTTGTAGTCGTGGTCCTCGATCTTGGGACGCATCTTGACTTCCTTCAGCTGCATCTGGTGCTGGTTCTTGCGAGCCTTGCGTGCCCGGAGGTTCTGTTCGTACTTGAACTTTCCGTAGTCCATGATGCGGCACACGGGCGGACGCGAGGCGGCCGCCACCTCGACCAGGTCCAGTCCCTTCGACTGGGCCATCGCCAGGGCCTCGCGGGTCGTGAGGATGCCGATCTGCGAGCCGTCGTCGCCGATCACGCGGACCTGGGGAACGCGGATGCGCTCGTTGACGCGAGCTTCCTGCTGCTTGCCGGGAATGGTAATGGCGCTGTCCTCCGTCGCCTGTGGAACCGTGGCCCGCATGCGTTCCGCGACCGAAAAAAAGAACGCCGGGCGGGATGCAGCCTCCCCGCCCGGCGTGTCGGATGGACGTGCCGGAACCTTCCGCGGCCGCGATGATGTGGTTGCGGCCCGACCCGTCGCGAGACCTCGAAGGTCCGCTGGGGTGAGAAGCGCGGGGCTTCTGCTTTCGAACGCGCGGCATAGTAAAGGAAGGCCCGCCCGGACCGCAACCGTGCCTCAAGCGACGATCCGCGGCCCTGCGAACGCGGCCGGCGCCGGCCGCGCGGCGAACGCACCGGATTCGGCGACTTTGCCGCCGCGCGCGGTCGGGAGGGCGCTATGCTGGCAGCCGGCGGCCGCGCACGGGAGGAGCTGGAATGACTCGAAACGCACTGCTCATCGTCCTGCTGCTGGGGTTCGCGCCCGGCGGAGAAGTCCGCGCCTCGGGAGTGGACCTCGGTGAGGCGGTCGGTGCGAAACGGGACAGCACACGATTCCTGCCGCCGTGGTTGTACGCGACGCTCGAAGCGGGCGTCTCGTGGATGCAGTCGCCGCGCGAGGTGAGCGACCGCTACAACGCGGGCGTCGCCTTCGGGGGCGGGCTCGTCGCGAAGGCGGCGCCGCGGCTGCGCTTCGCGGTCCGTCTCGCCTACCTCGACCTGCCCAACGGCGCCAACGGCTATCTCGGCAGCTACAGCACCTCGAACGGCCAGGTCGTCGTCGCGCCGGGAGCGAACTACGACGCGATCTCGGGTGGACACGCGATCGAAGGACTCGCCTCCGCCGGCCTGCGCGCGTGGCGCGACCTGTGGCTCGAGGGCGGCGGCGGGTACGGCTACTTCGCTTCCGGTTACGGGAGCCTGCGGTTCTACGACGGCGTGACCGGGGAACCCGTGGACGTGCCCGGCCAGTCGGGCTGGGGCGCGGCGTGGACCGCCGGCCTGCGCTACGACTTCACCGTGCGCCGGCGGGAGCGGCTGTTCGTCTCCGCGGGCTGGACGCGAATGGAGCGCGAAGGCCTCGCGCTCGACTTCGTGCCGCTGTCGATCGGCTACCGCTTCGAGTAGCCGTCCACCCCGCGCCGCCGGTGGCCGTCGGGACACGGCCCGCCGGCCGGCCGCGCGCTCAGTGGACGCGGTCCCGAATCTCCTGCGTGATGCGCGAAACGAATTGTTCGCGTGGCATCGTGCCGAGGTCGCCCTGCCCCTTGCGTCGCGGCGCGCACGTGCCGGCTTCGGCGTCACGCGGGCCGACCACGACCATGTACGGCACCTTCTGCAGCTCGGCGTCGCGGATCTTGGCCCCGAGCTTCTCGTCGCGGGTGTCCACCTCGACGCGCACCCCGGCGGCGGCGAACAGCGCCGCGGTCTGCTGCGCGTACTCGTGCGCCTTCGGGTGCACGGGGATCACCATCGCCTGAAGCGGCGCCACCCAGACCGGGAACTCGGCGCCGGTGTGCTCGATGAAGATGCCGACGAAGCGTTCGAGCGAGCCGTAGAGCGCGCGGTGCAGCATGATGACTTCGTGCTCCTGGCCGTCGGGCGCGGTGTACACGACGCCGAAGCGCTTCGGCAGGTTCAGGTCCACCTGGATCGTCGGGCACTGCCATTCGCGACCGAGCGCGTCGCGCAGCTTGACGTCGATCTTGGGCGCGTAGAAGGCGCCGCCGCCCTCGTCCACCTCGTAGGGCAGGCCGCGGCTCTCGAGCGCCTGCCGCAGCGCCTCGGTGGCGAAGGTCCACTCGGCGTCGCTGCCCAGGTACTTGTCGGCCGGCCGCGTGGCGAGGTAGCAGCGGTATTCGTAGCCGCAGGTGGTGAGCAGCAGGTCCATGAGCTTCAGCACGCCGACGATCTCGGACTGCAGCTGGTCGGGCGTGCAGAAGATGTGCGAGTCGTCCTGGGTGAAGCCGCGCACGCGCTCCATGCCGTGCAGCACGCCGCTGCGCTCGTAGCGGTACACGGTGCCCAGCTCGGCGAAGCGCACCGGCAGCTCGCGGTACGAGTGCTTGCGGCTCTTGTAGATCATGATGTGCATCGGGCAGTTCATCGGCTTGGCGCGGTACGCCTGCTCGTCGATGAGCATGGGCGAATACATGATGTCGGCGTAGTTCTCGAGGTGCCCGGAGATCGTGAACAGCTTCTCGCTCGCGAGGTGCGGCGTGTAGACGAGCTGGTAGCCGGCCTTGAGGTGCTCCTCCTTCCAGAACCCCTCGAGCACGTGTCGCACCATGCCGAGCCGCGGATGCCAGTGGACCAGCCCCGCTCCGACCTCCTCGTGGATCGAGAACAGGTCGAGCTCGCGTCCGAGCCGGCGATGGTCGCGCTTGAGCGACTCCTCGATCCGCTTGAGGTGCTCGTCGAGCTCCGCCTGGGTCGCGAACGCGGTTCCGTAGATGCGCTGCAGCATCTCGTTCTTCTCGGAGCCGAGCCAGTAGGCGCCGGCGACGTGCGTCAGCTTGAACGCCTTCAGCGTTCCGGTGCTCGCGACGTGCGGGCCGCGGCACAGGTCGAGAAAATCGCCGTTTCGATAGGTGGTGATCTTCGCGTCCGCGGGAATCTGCGAGAGGAAGTGGAGCTTGTACTTCTCGGCTCTTCCCTCCCACAGCCGGCGCGCGTCCTCGCGGCTGATCTCGGCGTACTCGAAGGGCTGGTCGAGCGCGACGATCTCGCGCATGCGCGCCTCGATCCGCTCGAGGTCCTCGGGGGTGAACGGGGTCGGCCGGGCGAAATCGTAGTAGAAGCCGTTCTCCACCGGCGGCCCGCCGGCGACCTTCACCTCGGGAAACAGTTCGGTGACGGCGGTCGCGAGCACGTGCGCGGCCGAGTGGCGCAGCCGATAGAGCGCCTCCCCGCCGGGGTACTGCGAGAGGTCCGGGCCCGATGCGGCGGCGCTCGAGGACATGACCGACCCTTTCCCGCGGCGCCACCCGGGCGCCGGATGCGAAAACGGGGCGGCGCGCCGGCTCGGCCAGGCGTGCGCGCCCCTGATCAAGATGGTGGGCGATACTGGACTTGAACCAGTGACCCCTTGCTTGTCGAGCAAGTGCTCTACCAGCTGAGCTAATCGCCCTCGGGGCCGCGGAGTAAACGACAAGGGCGTGCGGGGCGTCAAGCATGCGCTCGCGGTTGACGCCGGCCGTTGCGGCTCGGCATCGTGCGGGCTCGGGCCCGGACCCTCCGGGCAACTTCCCGGAGCGTTCATGAGCCGCCGCAGGCACGTCACGACCAGGGCCACGAAGCGCGCGGGCGGCTCCGAGCCGCGCGCCTCCCGGCTCGCCGCCGTCGTCGCCGCGCTGTCGCTCGTGTACGTCGCGATGGTCCTGTGGGTGTGGGTGCGGCGCGGGGCGTATCCCTACGAACTCGAATGGCTCGAGGGCATCGCGCTCGAACACGTGCAGCGGCTGCGCGCCGGACTGCCGCTCTACGTGGCGCCGTCGCTGGTGTGGGTGCCGCTCAACTACGCGCCGCTCTACTTCTGGCTCTGCGCGCTCGCCAGCCTGGCGTTCGGCGAGTCGTTCCTGGCCATGCGCCTCGTCTCGATGCTGGCGGCGCTGGCCGCCGGCTGGGCGATGTGGAAGCTGGTGCGCCACGAAACGGGCCGGGCCGCGCCGGCATGGCTCGCGGTCGGGCTGTTCGCCGCGGCCTACCGGCTGGGCGGAGCCTGGCTCGACGTGGCGCGCGCCGATTCGCTGCATCTGGCGCTGCTGCTTCTGGGGGCGCTGGTGGCCCGCACGGACCCCTCGCGCTGGCGCATGCCGGTCGCCGCGGGCGCGCTGTTCGCGCTCGCGCTGCTCGCCAAGCAGTCGGCGTTCGTGGCCGTGGGCCCGCTCGTGCTGTGGCTGGTGTTCTCCGATCGGCCGCGGGGGCTGGTGCTCGCGGCGGTCTTCGCGGCCCTCTCGGGCGCCGGCCTGCTGGCGCTCGATGCGGCGAGCGGCGGCTGGTTCCGCTACTACGCGTTCACCGTCGCCGCCTTTCATCCGCGCAGCCTGTCGCTGATCTGGCAGTTCCCGGTGCAGGACGTGCTGCGCCACTTCGCGCCGCTGCTCGCGCTTCTCGCGCTGGCGGCCCGGGCCCCGCGGGAACCGGGTCCGGGCTCGCGGCGGGTCTTCCCCGTCGCGCTGGCGTTCGGGTTTCTCGGGCTCGCGTGGGCGCTGCGCCTTTACCCGGGCGGCTACGACAACGTGCTGCTCACCGCGCACGCCGCACTCGCGCTGCTCGGCGCTCTCGCCTTCGGCGCGCTCACCGCGCGGCGTTCCTGGAGGGCCGCCGTGGCCGCCGGACTCATGGCGGTGCAGCTTGCCGTGCTCGGGTGGAATCCGGCCGCCCAGGTGCCGACCTTCGCCGACCGGAAAGCCGGAGACACGCTGACCTCGGGTCTCGCTCGTCTGCCGGGACGGGTCTGGTTCTCCTCCCACACCTACCTGCTCGCCCGCGCCGGCAGGCCGACGCACGCGCACGTCATGCCGCTCATGGACGTCATTCGTGACGGTCACGGCCCGCGCGAGCGGGCGCTGCTGGCCACGCTGCGCGACACGCTCGCGGCGCACGCCTGGAACCCGATCCTGCTCGACAACCGCGACTGGCTGATGGAGGAGTGCGTCCGCGCCGGTTACCAGCCGGTCTCCGGAGTGTTTCCGGACCCGCAGGTCTTCTGGCCCGTCACCGGCATGCGGACCAGACCGGAGTACCTGTTCGCGCCGCGCGCGCCGTCCGACTCGGGTTCGGCCACGGCACGCTGACCGCGGCTCAGGGAGCGCGCCACGCCTCCCACGAAGGCTTGGCCCGTCCGAGCGAGTCGCGCAACCCGAGCCCTCCGAGATAGCCGGCGAATCCCGGGCTCGTGCCGCCGTAGTAGGCGAACAGCCGGTTGAGCGTCGCCGAGGTCCAGTCGGTGAACAGGAAGTAGTTGGCGCCCAGCACCCGGTCGCGGGACTGGCGCGCGTGCCAGCGGCGGAAGCGCCGGACGAACTCGGCCTGCGCGGCCGGACTGCTGCCGCACGCGGCCGACGAGGAATAACCGACTTCCTGCAGCAGCACGGGGGTCGCGGCGCGCGCGACGATGGCGTCGAGGTCGCCGTCGAGCACGGTCGGCGGGCGGTGCTGGAAGTCGCTCGCCGGCACGAACGGGTAGTAGGTGTAGACGCGCACGTCGGTCGAAGCGTTGAGGGAGTCCCCCACCCACGCCGCCGGGTTGGCGGGCGGCGAGGTCGTGCAGCACGCGACCTTCAGCCCCGGGCGGGCGGCATGGACGCGCGCGATCTCGCGTCGCACGAGCGCGAGGTAGGCGGGGAACTCGGCCTGGTGCGCGGGCTGGCCGAAGTAGCCGTCCACCTCGTTGCCCAGCGACAGCGCGACGAACGGCCAGTTCGCCGCGACGGCGAGAAGCGTGTCCACCATCGCATCCACGCGGGCGAGCATCTCCGGCGCATCCCAGGCCGTGGCGGCGAGGTCGGCGGGCACGCCGCGCTGGTTGGTGTCCACGATCCGCAGGTTGTAGTACTGCGCGAGCCCGAGGGTCGCGAACACGCGCGCCTGGAACCGCACGCGTGCGCCGTCGATCGCGCCGGGCGTGGGCTCGAGCGAACTCCACAGATCGCCGCTCTGCGTGAAGTCCACGCCGGTGGATTGCAGGAGCTGGATCGCGGCGAGGTTCGAATCGGGGTTCGCGAAGTTGGCGTCCGTCGGATTCGGCACCAGCCCGAGGAACGGAAGCGGGCCGCCGCCCGGCGCGCTCGGGTGTCCGGTGCCGCCGCAGCCGCCGGCGAGAAGCAGGCCGCACAGTGCCCCGAGCAGGGCGACGGGTGCGCCTCGGTGCCGGTGCCGGGCGGCGCTCGTCACACCGAACGTCCCAGGACCTCGGCGATCGTGCGGATCTGGCCGACGAGCTCGTCGAACTGCCGCGGCCAAAGCGACTGCGGCCCGTCCGAGAGCGCGTGCTCGGGGTCGTTGTGGACCTCGATGATGAGGCCGTCCGCCCCGGCGGCGATCGCGGCGCGCGCCATGGGCGCGACCTTGTCGCGAATGCCGGTGCCGTGCGAGGGGTCGACGAGGACCGGCAGGTGCGAGAGCTCCTTCACGACCGGCACCGCGTTCAGGTCGAGGGTGTTGCGCGTGTAGGTCTCGAACGTGCGGATGCCGCGCTCGCACAGGATCACCTGCTGATTGCCCTGCGCCATGACGTGCTCGGCGGACAGCAGCCATTCCTCGATCGTGCTCGACAGGCCGCGCTTGATCATCACCGGACGGCTCGCATGTCCGACCTCGCGAAGCAGCGAGTAGTTCTGCATGTTGCGCGCTCCGATCTGCAGGATGTCGGCGTAGCGCGCGAGCAGCGCGACCTGCTGCGTGTCCATCACCTCGCTCACGACCGCGAGCCCGTGCGCGTCCGCGGCCCGGCGCAGGATCTTGAGTCCCTCCTCGCCCAGACCCTGGAAGGCATAGGGCGAGGTTCGCGGCTTGTAGGCGCCGCCGCGCAGCACGGTGGCCCCGGAGCGGGCCACGGCCTCGGCGATCGCGAACGCCTGTGCCTCGCCTTCGACCGAGCACGGGCCCGCCATGATCGCCAGCTGCCGGCCGCCGATGCCGCAGCGGCCGACCTGCACGATGGTGTCGTGGGGGCGAAATGCGCGGCTCGCCAGTTTGAAGGGGCGCGGCAGCTTGTGGGTGGACTCGACTCCGGGCCAGGTGGCGACCTCCGTCCAGTCCACGGCGCCCGTGTCGCCCACGGCCGCCACGCGGATGCGGCCGTCGTGATCGGTGCGATGGACGGCGAGCCCGGCCATGCGCAGACGCGTCATGACGTCGGAGGCGGCGGCCTCGGGTGTGCCGGGTTTGAGCAGGACGAGCATCGGGAGTACCGGGCCCTCGAAACGAGAAGCCCACGCCGTGCCGGCATGGGCTGGGAGATCAACGCGCTGGTGGACGCTTCAACGGGACGGCGCGGTCTCCCGGCTTCGCCACGCGAAGCCGTGCCAGTGCCTGTACCACGTTTCGTTGAGAAACCGCATGAAGCGCCCCCGTCGAGGTTCGAAACGCTGGAGAGCCTAGCATCCGCGCTTCGCGAGGGTCAATCACCTCGCGACGGCGAAGGCTCTTGTCCAGCGCCGGCCGTCCACGGTGAGGCACGCCCAGTACTGCCCGCCCGGCGGTCGGGCGCCCCGCGCGTCGAGCCCGTCCCACGCCAGGCTCGAGCGTCCGGCCGGAAAGGTCCCATCGGCGACTTCGCGCACGCGCCGTCCCGAGACGTCGAAGATCTCGAGGCGGGCGCGGCCACTCGCCGGCAGGTCGAACTCGAAGTGCGCGATCGAGACCACCGGGTTCGGCCGCGCGCCCAGGAGCCGGATCGCGCCCGGGACCGCCGCCATCGGCACCGACGTCAGGCTCGAGGGCGTCAGCGCGAACGCCCGTGTCTCGCCGTTCAGGATGCCTTCGCCGACGATGATCCCGTTCTCGTCGATGTCCCACGCGCGGGTCAGGAACCAGCCGCTGCCCTGCGGCAGCAGCGTGTTGAGGTCCGTGAGGGTGCCGGCCTTCCACCGGAACGCGACATACTGGCCGTCGGCACGCGAGGTCATCCCGACGATTTCATCGTGATCGTTGAGCGCGAAGCCGGCGCTGTACTCCCCGCCCGCGGTGCCGAGATCCTTCATCACCCCGTTGGCCCAGAAGAATCCGCGGCTGGCGGTCGGGCTCCAGCCCACCTGTGACCAGCCGCAGACGTGGCCGCTTTCGTTCACGTCGTAGGCGTGGCTGGTCTTGCCGCCCAGGGTGCCGAGGTCGTACAGGGGGCTTCCGGCCTTGCCGAAAAAGGCGTGGAAGCGATCGTTCGAGACCGGGGCGGCCATGCCGACGATGTCTCCCCAGTTGTTGATCGCGTAGGCGCGCGCCTGCGTTCCGCCGAGCGTGCCGAGGTCGTGCAGTGTGCCGTCCCAGCGAAACGCGCGCTCGAGTCCCTGCGCGTCGAACGCCGATCCGACGACGATGCCCGGATCGTTGACGTCGTGCGCGTCGGCGATCGGGCCGCCGAACGTGCCCAGATCCGTGGCGGCGCCGCCGCGCCACAGGACCGCGCGCTGCGCGGTCCCGCCGGCCGCGAACGCCCAGCCCACGATGTCGCCGGCCGAGTTGACCGAGCGGGCCAGGCTCTGGGTTCCGCCGAGGGTTCCCAGGTCGGTGAGCGTTCCGCGGTGATTGAGCGTCGCGTGCACGAAGGTCGAGCCCGAGACGAACGCGTACCCGACCGCGTCCCCCTGCCCGTTCAGCGCCGAAGCGCCGCTGCCGCGCGGGTTTCCCAGGCTGCCGAGGTCGCCGACCGAATAGAGCTCCTGCGCGCGCGAGGGCGTCGCGGCGAGCAGCACGGCAATGGCCGTCGTCCAGCGGATGCTTCGTGACATGGAGCGTGCGAGTCCTCCAGGTGACCGCGAGGCCCGGCCCGACGCGTGGACGCTAGCCCACCGAACCACAGGGCGCCACGCCGAAGTTGCCGGCCGGCGGCCGCGGGAGGCTTCGCACGGGGACTACCTGTCGCGTCCGCGAAGCGCCCGCTGGTGAAGCCACGCGTCCATGAGGGTCACGGCCATCATCGCTTCGGCCACCGGGACGACGCGCGGGCAGATGCACGGGTCATGGCGTCCCTCGATCGCCACGGTTTCCGTGCCTCCCCCCGCCTTCGCCATCGTCTGGGGTCGGCCGATGCTGGTCGCGGGGCGCACCGCGACGCGCACGACGATCTCGTTGCCGTTCGAGATGCCGCCCGAGATGCCGCCGGCGAAATTGGACTCGTAGGTCCGGCCGTCGAACACGTCGTTCGTCTGCGAGCCGCGCAGGAACGTCATGCCGAACCCGCCGCCGATTTCGACGCCCTTGGTCGCCGGGATGGAGAGCATGGCGGCGCCGAGCAGCGCGTCCATCTTTCGCATCGTCGGGTCGCCCCAGCCGGCCGGCACGCCGCGGGCGACGACCTCGACCACTCCGCCGACGGAGTCCTTCTCATCGCGCGCATGCCCGATGAGTTCGATCATGCGCGCGGCCGCCGCGGCGTCCGGGCACCGAACGGCGTTGCGCTCGACCTCGTCCCAGTTGCGGTGCGTCGCCTCGACCTCCCCGACGCGCACCGTCCCGCCCGCGATCGAGACGCCGGCGGTCGCGAGCGCGACCCGGGCGATCGCGCCGGCCGCGACGCGCCCGACCGTTTCGCGGCCCGAGGACCGGCCGCCGCCGCGATGGTCCCGGAACCCGTACTTCTGCGCGTAGGCATAGTCGGCGTGACCGGGACGGAAGACGTCCTTGAGCGCGTCGTAGTCCTTCGAGCGCTGGTCGGTGTTGCGCACCAGCATCAGGATCGGAGTGCCCAGCGATCGTCCCTCGTAGACGCCCGAAACGATCTCGACCCGATCGGCCTCCTGGCGCTGCGTGGTGATCGCGCTCTGTCCCGGCCGTCGCCGGTCCAGTTCGCGCTGGACGACGTCCGCGTCCACCGGCAGCCCGGCCGGAAGACCGTCCACGACGACGCCGACGCCCGCGCCATGCGACTCGCCGAACGTCGTGATCGTGAACAGGTGGCCGAACGTTGAGGACATTTCAGCCCTTGCGGGCCCTGCGGGGCCGGCTCGTGCCGCGCTGCATCGCCGCGTGTAGCTTCGCGCGGTACGCGACGTGGTCGGCGACGAGTCGCTCGAAGTTGCGCAAGTACGACGGCCGGATCGCAGCGCGCGCGCCGGCGAGCCATGGCTTGCACTTCTCCCAGGTCACGACGTCCTCGCCCGTGTGGTCGAAGAACAACTCGGCGTGGAGCACGCCGCGCTGGACCAGCGTCGCCACCATCTCCCAGTACGACGTGGTCTGGCGGAACCAGCGGTCCTCGTCGGTATGGGTCAGGTAGCGGCTCTGGATTTCCTCCCAACCGGCGGCCTGAAAGTCCTTGAGGAACCACTGGCGCGCCCTCCGCAGTTCGGGCTCCCGTCGCAGCTCGTAGAGGCGCAGCAGCAGTTCGGCGTCGGCGTGAGTCGGCTTGCGCGGCATCGGATCTCCTTGCGGGTCGGTTTCCGGACGCGAGGCACGTACCGTAGCAGATCGCCCGCGCCGCACGGTCCGTCACGATGCGCGGGCGCCCCGGACGACGCCGGGGCGCCCGCGCGGCAGGCACCTACTTCCAGACCGGCACGCGCCCGGGCGTCCAGGGTGCGCCGGCCGCTTCGGCCTTCGCCCCCAGCGCGTCGAGATCGGTCAGGATGCCCTGAAGCGTGGCGAGCGCCTTGCGGAACTCGCCATCCGCGATCTCGTAATTGCGCCGGTGGGTCCGGGTCGGTGGGCCGGTGTACTCCCAGGCTCCGTCGGTGATCTGGTTCACGCGCTCGACGAGCGTCGCGGGGGAAGGCTCGTTGAACTCCCGCCGCACGGCGTCGCCGCGCAACGACAGCGACAGATCGGCGAGCCGCCCCTGGAGCGCGCGGACTTCCTGGGCGAGCGACTCGTTGCCGCCCGGCGCGTCGTCCACGGCCTTCGCGAGCAGTTTCGCGCGCGACTGGGCGTCGTCGAACACCCGCAGCGCGCCCTGCACGGCGCGCGAGAGGTCGGACACCTGTCGCTGGAACGCGGCCGTCGCCGCGCGATCCGGCTCCGGCAGGGAGACGTCCGTCACGGGAGCGAGATCGAAGGCTTGCGGCTGCGAGAGGGCCACCAGTTTCCCCTCGACGCGCTTCGCGAGCGAAACCCGGTAGCTGCCGGGTGCGGCGAGCGGGCCGCCGCCGATGCTCTCGAACTCGCCCCGGGTGCGGGGAGCGAGCGACGTGGGCGCGGGGTCGAACGTGCGGAAGTCCCACGCGACCCGCTGGAAGCCCGAACCGACCGGCCCTTCGAGCCGTCGCACGACGTTGCCCTGCGCGTCGCTCACGGTCAGCACGACGGACGGCGATTCCTCCCTCGCCTCGGCCCGCAGGCTGTCCCAGCTCGGATAGAAGACGTTCCCGCCCTTCTTCTCGATCGCGCGTTCCGAGTCCCGGCGACGGTCCTTCAGGGACTCGAGGGAGTTCTTCAGGTAGTACGTGAAGGTCACGCCATAGGGTGGGTTCGGAGCAACGAAGTATCGCTCCCCCTGCGAGGCACGCCCGCGTCCGCCGAGCTGCGCGGACTGCACGTACAGCAGCGCGTTGCGCACCGGCAGGAGGACCGCCTCCTCCGCGAGTTTCGCCTCGCTCGCCATCAGGCGCAGCGGCGCGAGATCGTCGAGGACGTAAAAGCCCCTCGAGAACGTCGCGACGACCAGGTCGTCGTCGCGACGCTGGATCGCCATGTCGCGGATGCAGGCGACGGGGATCCCGGACTTGAGGGCCAGCCACTTCGCACCGCCGTTCGGAGTGAAGAACACGCCGAACTCGGTGCCGGCGAAGAGCAGCTGCGAATCCTTCGTGTCCTCGACGAGGCAGTACACCGAGCCGTTGGCGGGCAGGTCCCCGGTCGCGCTGGTCCAGGAGCGGCCCTGGTTCGTGCTTTTCAGCACGTACGGCCGAAAATCTCCCATCTTGTGGCGGTCGAGGGTCGCATACAGGGTGTTGACGTCGTGGCGCGACCAGACGACACGCGAGACGTAGGCGTACTCGCCGACGCCCGGGAAGGTGTCGATTCGGCGCCAGTGGGCGCCGGCGTCCTCGCTCACCTGCACGAGCCCGTCGTCGGTGCCGACGGCCAGCAGCCCTTCCCGGAGCGGGGACTCGTCGAGCGCGACGATGTTCCCGTAGAACGACGTGGAGGCGTTCTTCGCGATGGCGTCCACGCTCCACACGCGACCCATCATGGGCAGGCGGTTGCGGTCGAGCTGGCGGGTGAGGTCGCCGCTGGCGGGCGTCCACGAATCGCCACGATCGTCGCTGCGGAAGACCCGCTGCGCGGCGAACCACAGCCGGGTGTGCGAGTGCGGACTGATGACGAGCGGCGTGTCCCAGTTCCAGCGCAGCGGCGGATCACCCGGCTCGGCCTGCGGCTGGATGTCCACCGAGTTCCCCGAGCGCCGGTCGAAGCGGACGATTCCGGCGTTCTGCGACTCTCCGTAGACGATGTTCGGGTCCGTGGGGTCCACGCGCGGCTGGAAGCCGTCCCCTCCGACGACCGCGAACCAGTCGGAGTTCCGTATGCCGTTCACGCTGGTCGTCCGGGAAGGACCGCCCCAGGTCATGTTGTCCTGGGTGCCGCCATAGACGTTGTAGAACGGCGTCGCGTTGTCCACTTCGAGCTTGTAGAACTGGGTGATGGGCAGGTTCGGGAAGAACGCCCAGGTGGCGCAGCGATCGAAGCTTTCGTACAGGCCGCCGTCGCAGCCGACGAGCAGGTGCCGCGAGTCGGCCGGATCGATCCACACGACGTGGTTGTCCACGTGCTTGGACTTCTCCCCCGCGCGCCGCCAGGTGCGCCCGCCGTCGTCGCTCGTCTGGAGATAGGTGTCGATCTGGTACAGGCGGCCCGGAACGTTCGGGTCGGCGAACAGCTCCTGGTAGTACTGCGGACTGCCGGAGATTCGGTCGTTCAACTTCGTCCAATTGGCTCCGCCGTCGTCGCTGCGGTACGTGCCGTTGCCGTCACCGGCGGCTTCGACCGTCGCGACGATCGAGTTCGGCTCGAGCGGCGGCAGCGCGAGACCGATGCGGCCCATGTCGCCCGAGGGAAGCCCGCCCTTGAGGCGCGTCCACGTTTCGCCGGCGTCGGAACTCTTCCAGATGCCCGAGCCCGGTCCGCCGTCGATCAGCGACCACACCCGGCGCGAGCGCTGGTAGGTCGTCGCGTACAGGACGTCCGGGTTGCGCGGGTCGAAATGCACCTCGTTGGCGCCCGTCCACTCGTCCACCTTGAGAACCTGCTTCCAGGTGCGTCCGCCGTCGCCGGTCTTGTAGACGCCGCGGTCCCCCCCGCTCGACCACAACGGTCCCTGGGCCGCGACGAACACGACCTGGGAGTTCCTCGGGTCCACGAGGATGCCGCCGATGTGCTCGGAGGCCTTGAGCCCGACGTTCTCCCACGACTTCCCACCGTCCCGCGAACGGTACACGCCATCGCCCCAGCCGACGCTGCGCTGCGAATTGTTCTCGCCCGTTCCGACCCAGACGGTCATCGGGTCGCGCGGATCGAGCACGACGCAGCCGATGCTGGAGGTGCCCTGCGCATCGAAGATGGGCGAGAAGGTCGTGCCCGCGTTCGTGGTCTTCCAGACGCCGCCGTAGGCCGCCGCGACGTACCAGGTGCTCTTGTCCTTCGGGTCCACGGCGAGGTCGCTGATGCGTCCGGAGGAGACGGCCGGACCGATCGAGCGGAACTTGAGCCCGGTGAAGCTGGAAGCGGCGAGCTTCGAATCGGGCGCGGGGGCGGTGGCGCGCGCGGGCCTCGCGGCCTGCGCGTGCGGGACGAGAGCGAGCGCGAACAGGCTCGCGGCCAGTGCGATGAGCGGACGTTTCATCGGAAGGCGGATCTCCTCGGAGGAGGGCCTGCGGGGGGTGTCGCGGAACGCCCCGGGAGGGGCGCGGGAAGGCGCCACTAGAGCGCAGGGTGCCCCGGCCGTCAACGCCCCTCCCGCCGAGCGCGCCCGTGAAGGCGGCGACCGCGGCCCGCGTTCCGAAAAGCGCCTGCGACCGGGGATTCCGTTGCCTTAGGCTGCGGCGCATGGCCGACTCCGAATTGCGCCGGGAGCTGCGGGCGCGCGACGGTGCGCTCCTGACCGTCGGCGCCATGGTGGGCACGGGAATCTTTCTCGCGGCCGGCGACGTGGCGCGGGCGCTTCCCAACCCGTCGCTCATCCTCGGAGCGTGGATGGCGGGCGGCGCCCTGACGCTGACGGGCGCGCTCACCTACGCCGAACTGGGCGCCATGTTCCCGCGTGCGGGAGGTCTGTATCACTTCGTGCGCGAGGCGTGGGGCCCGCTGCCCGCGTTCCTCTACGGCTGGACCTGCCTGCTCGTCATCATGACCGGCGGAATCGCCGCGATCGGAGTCGGCTTCGGCGAGTACCTGGGCGCGCTGCTGCCCGCGTTCTCGAGTTCGAAGGTCGTGCTCTCGGTGGGAGATTGGCGAGCGACCGGCGCCCAGTTCGCGGGCGCCCTCGCGATCGTGGCGCTCACGCTCGTCAACCAGGCCGGAGTCCGGCACGGCGCGCGGGTGCAGAATCTGTTCACGGCCGCGAAAGTCGCGGCGATCGCGCTGCTCGCCGCGGTCGCCTTCACGCATCCTGGCGTCACGCAGCAGGCCGCCCGTTTCGTGATGCCCGCCGGGCTCGGGCCGGCCATCGGCATGGCCCTGGTCGCCGTGTTGTGGACCTTCGACGGGTGGTACGCCCTGACCTTCGCCGCCGCGGAAATGCGCGACCCCGCGCGCGACCTGCCGCGCGCGATCCTGGGCGGCGTCGCCGCGGTGACCGCGCTTTACGTGCTGCTCAACCTGGTCTACCTGCGCACGCTATCGCTGGACGTCTTCGGATCCGCCGCCCGTCCGGCGGAGACGGCGGCGCGCGTACTCATGGGCGACGCGGGCGCGACGCTGGTCACGGTCGCGGTCGCACTCTCGGCGTTCGGCTGCCTGGCCGCGACCGTGCTCTATGCCTCGCGCGTGTACGCGCCGATGGCGGATGACGGGGTTTTCCCGCGGGTCTTCGGCCGGATCCACGCGAAGAGCCGCACGCCGGCGGCCGCGCTCTGGCTGCAGTGCGCGTGGGCCGTCGCGCTGACGTTGACCAGCGGCTACACGTCGCTCTTCATCTACGTCACCTTCGGCTCGCTGCTGTTTCACCTGCTCGGCGCGCTGGCGCTCTTTCGCCTGCGAGCGACACGACCCCGTGCGGCCCGTCCCTACCGGGTGGCCGGGTACCCGCTGCTGCCCGCGCTGTTCGTCGGTGCGACGCTCTGGCTTGCCGGGGCGACCCTCGCAGGCACGCCGAGGGAGTCCCTGCTCGGACTGCTCGTCATCGCCTCCGGTGTGCCCGCCTACCTGGGCTGGCGCCGCGGCCGTCGCGCCGCAGGGCCCGATGAAGACCCGGACGTGTCGCCCTCGGAAGGCCGACTCGCGGAGCGTTTTCCGGGCGGACAGTGACCAGTTTGGTCTTGTCCCCCGGTCCGGCCTGCTCCTAGACTTTCCCTGACCCGATGAGGCGGGAGGAGTTCGATCCCGGTCGGACTTCAGAGCGAACCCGCTCGTCGCTGGAGCGGGCGAAGCGAACGGCGGAGGGCTGCCCGGACCGCTTCGGCGCCACCCGTGGACGAGAATCAGCAGCTGGCATCCCTGATCACCCCGGTAGATGCCCCCGACTCGTCCGGCCGCCTTGAACCCATCCCCGGCCCGTGCGCATGGACGCCGGGCAGCGAGGAAGGAGGCTCCCCGAGAGCGTCGGCGCGCCGCAGCGCCGACGACCTTCCCCCACATCAACGTTCAGGCGACTACGGCCCGCCCCCGACGTGCTCGTGCCGCACCTCAAAGGGTTCCGCATGCGCCGGCCCGATCCGGCGCGGTTTGAGAGGCCGAGACATGAACCACAGGGAAGCTCGTCTTACGCTCGCGCGCCTGCTGCTGGGGACGATCTCCGTCCTCACCCTCAGCTTCGCGCTTCCGCCCCGGGCCGCGCACGCGGCTTCTCCGGACCTGGTGATCAGCCAGGCCTACGGCGGCGGGGGAAACTCCGGCTCGGTTTACAAGAACGACTTCATCGAGATCTTCAACCGTGGCCCCTCCGCCGTGAACGTCACCGGATGGTCGGTTCAGTACACCTCCGCCACCGGGACGAGCTGGTCCGTGACCGCGCTGTCGGGTTCCATCCCGCCCGGCGGCTACTACCTGGTTCAGGAAGCGGCCGGAAGCGGCGGCACGACGAGCCTGCCGGCGCCCGATGCGAGCGGTTCGATCGCCATGAGCGCCACCGCCGGCAAGGTCGCTCTCGTCAACGGAACGACGGCGCTCATCGGCAGCTGCCCCAGCGGTGGCGGACTGGTGGACCTGCTGGGCTACGGCACGGCGAACTGTTCGGAGACCGCGACGATGGTCGCGCTTTCGAACACGACCGCGGGCCTGAGAACCAGCGATGGCTGCGTGGACACCGATGACAACTCCAGTGACTTCGCAGCCGGTGCAGCCACCCCGCGCAACAGCGCCTCCCCGACTCATTCCTGCCAGCACCTGCTGAACGTCACGGTTTCGCCGCTGGCCGGCGGGTCGGTCCTGCGCTCGCCCGACCAGCCGAGTTACGACAACGGCAGCACGGTCCAGCTCACGGCGGTGCCTTCCACCGGCTGGCACTTCACCGGCTGGAGCGGTGACGCGAGCGGGAACACGAACCCGCTGGACGTCACGATGGACGCGGACAAGAGCATCACCGCGACGTTCGCGATCGACCAGCACACGCTGGCGGTGG